>DASWGO010000111.1:0-14676 GCA_036393695.1 Thermoplasmata archaeon | reverse complement strand
GTCGGGATGTAGTCTTTCGGGACGAGCTCGATTCGAAGGGCGTCGAACGGGCCGTCGATACCTCCCGGCGGGACGCCGACTTGGAACGTCAACGCCATCGGGCTCACGACCACGCCGTACACCGAAAAGTGTCGCGCCACCGTCGACCGGAGGGACTCGATTTCCGCCTCCGGGGAAAGCATCGCGCGAGCCAACCTTCCCACGTATTAAAAGGTGCGGGGCTCCAAGCCGCCTAGCGTTTTTCATGATAAAGAGACACTGCTTTGGAACGGCGCCTCGCGAGAATCGCCAGGCAAACGATGCGCAATTGTCCCGCGGACGCGCTCGGCGCACCGGTGCGGCGCTTCAAGCGAACCGCGGCTTTCCCGTACATGCCTCAAGTCTTCGGGCCAGGGGTTCCGGAAAGGACGTCTCGGATGTGCTCCGACATTCCCAAGAGTCCAACGAGACGGACCAGATCTCGCAGCAGTGCCTGCGGCTTTCTGTATCCGTTATCGGAGGCGAGATCGACAAGCTGATCGTAGAGGACCGATGTGAGCCTCAACTTGACGTCCTTCGCCTCGACGCCCGAACGGTCAGCTCCACCGTTCCCTCCGGCTTCTCGCACGACCCCCCTCCTCGCTCCATAGTTCATATGGCGTACTCGCCGGATAAGGGTTCTCCTGCGATTCGACATCCATCATATGCACTATCGACGCGTGCCGTGAATCTCGTCGCCGAGCGACGAGTGTGTCTGGAGAATCGTCCGACCTAATGGATCCTCCCAAACGGTTGTTGCAGCCGGCGAGATGCCAGCGTTCGCGGGCCTTGCGTCCGGCGGCCCATAGGGCGGCGAGTCACCGCCATTCGCGGCCTCGTCGGGTGACTGGGAACCCCGCAAGATAGGGGGCGCACCTTACAGCGGACGGGCTCCCATGAACCAGAGGAGGACCGCGGTGCCGAGGCCCGCGGCGACAAACCGAAGGCCGGTGACGATTACGCGTTCACGGACGAGGTTCCCGAGATACGCGCCGATTACGAACAGGAGCACGAAAGTGGTGACGATCGCGGCGATCGTCGCGTCCCGAAAGTTCAGGAAGGCGAACGGGATAATCGGGAGGAGGGCGGCGAGCAGAGGGGCGATCCCATGGACCAGGGCGCTGAGGATCGCCGCAAATTGGAACGCCTCCTTGTGTTCCTCGCTGAGCCGCGCGAGCATCGCCCGCTCGATCGTACGGATGTCGAGTTTCTTCTCGACGCGCTCCGCTTCGTAAGCGCCGACCGCGCTACTGACCGCGAGGGCGACCGCGGCGCCGATCGATGCCGAGAGGATCAGCGCCTTGTGTGTCTCCGACGCACCGACCGCGTACGCGCCGATGATGATCCCGAGGACCGTGAGGGCTCCGTCGAAGGCGCCGATCACGAAGTAGCGACGGATGATCGGCCCGACATTTGTGATTTCGTCGTACTCCCGAATTCGGCGACGCCAAGCCCCGAGATCCATGTCATCCGCTCGGGATCCCAAGTTTCTCGCGGATGGCCCGTTCGAGTCGCTCGGCGGCAGCCCGTCCCTGGTCGAGGTTCGGGAAGCTCGCTTGGGCGAAGTCCGGCTTTCCCCCTCCCTTGCCGCGGAATTCCGGGGCGACCGCTTGGAGGATCTCGGCCACATCGACGGGGACGTCGGGTCCGCGGGAGACGACGAGGCGCACATCGTTCGGAGCCTTGGCCCACAGGATCGCGGTCGCCCGGGTCTCCGATGCGATCGCCTTGGACATCGACATCATAAATCCGACCCCCTCCGCCACTTCTTGTTTCACGAGGGGCCAGGCCATTCGCGTCGTCTGGACGGCCTCCCGGGCCTTCGCCGCCGCCTGTTCATCCGTCGACCGTTGAGAGAGCTTCCGCAGCTCCTTCCACTCGGACACGACTCGTTCGGCGGTTGAGACGAGCTGGTCCGCGGGAACTCCCAAGATTTCCGCCGCCTGCTTGACTTCTTCGGACTGTTTCCGAACCGCATCGAACGCCGCTTTTCCCGCGGCGAATTCGAGGCGCACGACGCCGTCTTGGATACGCGTCGACCTTAGCAGTTTGATGAGCGCGACGTCGCTCGTGCGGGCGACGTGTGTCCCCCCACACGCCTCGACGTCCCATTTCGGAATTTCGACCACGCGCAACTCGCCCCCCGGCACGGAGCCGCCCTGATAGAGTCGGAAGCCGAACTTCCGCTCCGCGAGATCGCGGGCCAAGAACTTGGCGCGGACCTGTCGAGACGCCAAGACCTGATCGTTCGCAAGCTCCTCGATCTTCGCGAACTCTGCATCCGTCAGGGCGTCGAAGTGCGTGATGTCGAGTCGCGCCATGTCGACGGCTTTGTGCGCGCCCGCCTGCCAGACGTGGTTTCCGAGGACTTTGCGCGCCGCGCCGAGGACGATGTGGGTGGCCGTGTGGTTCCGCATCAACGCCTCCCGCCGATTCGCGTCGATCGCGCAGGCCACTCGCTTTCCCTGAATGCGAGTCGCGTCGCCCCGCACGAAATGCAGGACGGTCGGTCCGGTACGTTGGACGTCATAGACTTCGAATTCGTCGATTGTCCCGTGGTCGGCTTCCTGACCGCCGCCCTCCGGATAGAAGAACGTCTGGTCCAGGACCACGGCCTCGCCTTCGACCGCGAGGACTTTCGCGCGGAAGGAACGCCTCCGCCGGTCCTCATAGACCCGAAGCTCTGTCGTCGGGAGTTCCTTCGAGATCGCGATTCGTTTCGTCGGCTCGGCCACGGGACGCTCGTGGCGCGCCGCGACGCGGGCATAGAAGTCGTCCGGGATCGTAATCGGCAAGTTCGTGAATTCTTGGACGACGTCGGGATTGAGTCCGTGGCTGTCGTACAGCTCGAGGAGCGTCTCGACGTCGAACCCCTTGCCCGCGCCCGTCAGCTCGGTCGCGATCTTCCCGACCGTCCCCCGCCCCTTCTCGAGCGTCTCCTTGTACCGAGACTCTTCGACCTTCAGGAGCTTCAGGATGTCTCCTTTGTTAAAGAAGAACTCCGGATAGTCCTCCCGGATCTGGTCGATCATGAAGGACACCGTGTCGCCCAGGCTGTACGTGATGTTCAGATCTTTGAGCGCGCGGAGTCCCCGCCGGACGAGGAGGCGCGCGAAATAGCCCTCGCGGCTGTTCGACGGGACGACGCCGTCTCCCAGGAGAAAGATCAGCGCTCGCGAGTGGTCGCACACGGTGTACAGGGCTTCGAGCGGGGAGACCTGTGCGACGAGTTCGTCAATGGAGATCCCGACGCGCTCCGCCGTCCGTTGTCGGATCTCGCGGATGTCCGCGAGGGACTCGACTTTCAGCATGCCCGCGACTTTCGAATACTCCCGGAGGACCCGGTCGTCCACGCGCTTGGCTCCGGTCGCCCGCTTCAGGTACGCAAGGGCCTCGCCGAAGACGGCTTCGTATGCCGACGTGGTGGCCTGCGACAGCCATGTCAGTCGCTCGAGCCCGTATCCCGTATCGACGACCTGGGTGTCCATCGGGACGCGATGCCCGTTGATCTCCCGGTTCATCATGAAGACCAGGGTCGCGGGTTCGGCGCCACCGAAGACGACCTCGAAGCATGGTCCGCTGTTCCCGCCTCCCTCCCACCACGACTCCTTGTAGCGGACGAGGGTCGGGTCGACGCCGAGGCGCTCTGTCAGGAAGAGATGGCAGATCTCGACCGTCCGGTCCTTGAAGTAAATGAATTTCTTCGGGAAGTTGAACGCATGATGGGCCATCATCTCGAACATCGTGAAATGCTGGCCGGTCTTCCCGACGTTGTCGATGTCCAGGAATCGCACGCAGGGCTGGCTGATCGCCAACGGGTTCGCGGGCGGGCTCGCCTCGCCGCTGATCACCCATGGTTGGAACGGATACACGCTGGCCTGGACGAAGAAGACGTCATCGCGCCAGCGCGCGACGATCGGGTAGCGCTTCACCCGTGTATGGCCGTTTTGCTCAAGGAAGGAGAGGAAGTCTTCGCGCATCGCCCGGTAGGTGAGTTTCTTCTTGAACGGCGACGCGCCGATGAAGTCGTACTCTTGGCAAGGCGCCTCCCCGCACGTCTCGTGGATCCCGAGCGACCAGAAGGGGTTCGAGCATTTCGAACACGTCTGGCGCGTGAATCCTTGTTTCCGAAACAGCTCGACCTCGTATTCACTCTCAGGCATTTTCGGTCTCCGAACGAACGGCCGCCCTTAAAGGTTCTCGGAAGCACCCCGCGATGCGGATCCGCGTTCGGTGTTTTCCGAATATGTACCGCGTGGTTAAGTACGCGCCCTCCGCTGAGTTGTTGGAGGCAACTGCTTGGAAGAGCGACCGCTGACTGCATTCATCCTGTCGTTGCTCGGCAGCGTGTTCGTCATCGTCGGGACGATCCTCGGCCTGGCGCTGTACTCGTCGAGCCCGTATGCGTCCATCACCACTTTCATGGCGATTCTATCCGGGGTCTCCGTGGCCCTGGGCATCCTGATGCTCGCGATGACGTTCATGCTGTACTCGCGCCCGGAGCTTCACGTGGCGTGGGGCGTCGCGATCCTCGTCTTCGCGGCCGCGAGCATCACGAGTGTGTTCTCGGGTTATGGCGGGTTGGGGCTGGGCGTCATCGGGATGGTCCTCGGGATCGTGGGCGGAGCGATCGCCATCGCATGGAGGCCCGGAATGGGGGTGCCCGGGATGGTCGGTCCCGCGGGGGCGTACCGGGTGTGCACGTCGTGCGGCCGCATGGCCCCCTTCGGGTATGCGTTCTGCCCGTTCTGCGGCACGCCCCAACCGGCCGTGAGTCCTCCGACGCCGGGGCCCCCGCCGCCGCGATGAACCTCACGCGGATCGGTACAGTTCGCGTGCGATGACGAGCCGCTGAATCTCGCTCGTCCCTTCGCCGAGCTCCGTGAGCTTCGCGTCCCGGAGCATCCGCTCGACCGGGTAATCCGTGATATACCCATAGCCTCCGTGAATCTGAACGGCCTTGTTCGTCACGAAGGACGACATCTCGCTCGCGTACAGTTTCCCCATCGCCGCCTCCTTCGTGAAAGGCATCCCGCGGTCCTTCAGCCACGCGGCGCGGCGCACGAGCACACGAGCCGCGTCGATGCGCGTGGCCATGTCCGCGAGCATGAACTGAATCGCCTGATGTTCCGCGATTGGCTTTGCAAACTGGACACGCTCCTTTGCATACTTGACCGATTCCTCGAACGCTCCCTGGGCGATTCCCACGGCCATCGCTCCGATTCCGATCCGTCCTCCGTCCAGGATCTTCAACGCGTTGGGAAACCCCTCGTTCTCCTTTCCGAGCAACGCCGTGGACAGAACGTGGCAGTCCGTCAGAATCACCTGGGAGGTGGGGCTCCCGCGGACTCCGAGCTTTTCCTCCACCCTCCCGATGGACAATCCGGGGTTTCCGCGCTCGACGATGAACGCGCTGATTCCGCGGTTCCCTTTCGTTGCGTCGGTAACGGCGTGGATCACGAACGTCCCCGCGACCGGTGCGTTCGTGCACAGGTTCTTCGCGCCGTTGAGGACCCATCCGTCTTTCGCGCGCTTCGCGGTCGTCTCCATCGCGGCCGCATCGGAGCCGCTCTTCGGTTCCGTCAGCGCCCACGCCCCGAGCTTCCGCCCGCTCGCGAGGTCCGGAACGTACTTCCGACGCTGTTCCTCGGTTCCCGCTAACCAGATGGTCCCCGTGCAGAGGGAGTTGTGCGCCGCCATGATGAGCGCGTGCGATCCGCATACGCGGGCCACTTCTTCCACGGTGACCGCCAAGGCCATCGAGTCGAGGCCCGCGCCGTCGTATTCTTCCGGGATCGCCATCCCCAGGAACCCGAGGCCGGCCATCTTCGCGATCGTCGCCTTCGGGAACTCTCCCGTCTTGTCGACGTGAGCGGCGACGGGGCGGATCTCCTTCTCCGCGAAGTCCCGCGCGGTGCGCCGGATCATCTCGTGTTCCGGCGAGAGGTCGAAGTCCATTGCATGCCTCGGGGCGAAAAGCGCGAATGGCCTCTTAGGGCTTCGCTTCGCCTTTGTGCAAGGGCCGTCGGCGGCGGTCTCCGAGGTCACCGATGACCTCGCGGCTCTCCTTCAGCAGGTCCATCGCCGCGTCCCGCTCCCTCGTCACGTAGTCGATGATCTCTTGGAAGAGACCCTCGCGGTACATCTTCGGCACGCGGGCTCCGCTCTCCTTGTCCGCGAACGTGTGGAGGCTCGATCCGGTGAAGGTCCCACGATTCAGCATCACGAGGACCGGCGCGAGGTCGAGGTACGGTTTCGTGAACCAGAAGTAATTCAGCTTGGGCATGTCCCAATCGATCAGTTTCCACTTCGTCGCACGCTCGATGAGGAACGTCAGGTCGAACCGCAGACGATTCCCGAGTGGCACGAAGTCCCATGTCGGCTCCAAGACGCCCTTGTCGAGGACCGTCTGGATCACCTGCTTCTCCCCCCATTCCCACTCCGCGATCACCTGGAACAAACCGATCGGCGTCAGATCGTCCGCAAGGGCCTGGTACTGGACCGTCACGATCCGGTCCTGCTGCGGATCGTCTCCGGTCGTCTCGACATCGAAGTAGTACAGCGGCAGTCGGAACCCGTTCCGAACCCGATGAACAACGCGGCGAACCTTAAGGGCTTCCGCCTGCGACAGTCTTTTGAGCGGTCGCGGACTTCCCGCGTCCGGGAGCCGCGGCCGGAAGGGAGGACATGCGGGTCGGCATCATCGGGATCGGGATGACCGCGTTCCGGCCCTCGACGCCCGAATACAACTGGAAAGAATTGATGTTCGAGGCCGCGTCGCGCGCTTACGCGGACGCCGCGATCAACCCGCGCGAGGACGTCGACTCGTTCATCACCTGCGCGGAAGACTACTACGAAGGCTTCGGAATCTTCGACGAGTTCGTTCCCGACCAACTCGGGGCCGCGCTGCGGCCGACGTGCACGGTGAGCGGGGACGGACTGCAAGGCCTCGCGAACGCGTACATGCAGATTCAAACGGGACTCATCGACGTTGCCGTCGTCGAGGCGCACAGCAAGGCGTCGGATGTCGTGACGCTCGACGGCATCATCGAACACGCGCTCGATCCGATCTGGAACAAGCCGCTCGGCGCCCACCCGTTCGTCGTGGCGGGCCTCGAGGCGGACGCCTACCTTCGCGCCACGCGGACTTCGCCGAAGGCACTCGCTGCGGTCGTCGCGAAGAACCGCCGGAACGGCCTGCGGAATCCCCTGGCCGCCTACGGCGCGGCGGTCGACGCCGACCAGGCCATGCAGTCCGAGGAACGGTTTGCCCCACTCCGCGCCCTCGACATCTCGAATCCTGCGGACGGCTGCGTCGTTCTCGTGCTCGCGTCGGATCGCGCCGCGAAGAAACTTCATTCGAACCCCGTCTGGATTCGTGGCATCGGGTGGGCGAGCGACTCCCCGAGCCTCGAGACGCGGGATTGGACCGGGGCCACCTACGCCCGGATCGCCGCCGACATGGCCTACCGCTTGGCGAAGGTCCGACGACCGGCCACGGACATCGACTTCGCGGAGGTCGACGACCGCTTCTCGTACAAGGAGCTTCAGCATCTCGAATCCCTTGGGCTCGCGAAAAAGGGAGAGGCGGGGACGAGGGTCCTTCGAGGCGACTACGGCGCGAATGGCCGCTTCCCGGTGAATGTCTCGGGCGGTTCCCTCGGATGCGGAAACGTGTTCGAGGCGACCGGACTTCACCGCGCCGCGGAGGTCGCTCTCCAGTTGCGCGGTGACGCCGGGGTGCGCCAACTCGACGGCGTCCGGGTGGGGGTCGCGCAATCGTGGCGGTTCATCCCGAGCGCGACGGGTGCCGTGGCCGTCCTGGGGGCGGGCCCGTGACCAAGGTCGGTGTGATCGGGGCCGGGATGACGCTCTTCCGGCGGCGGCTCCAGGAGACCGGGAAGGAAATGTGCTTCGAGGCGACGAAGATGGCCCTCGATTCGGCCGGGCTCACCCGCGCCGATGTGGACATGGTCGTCTGCGGGACCGCGCCGGATGCATTCGACGGGGTCGCGATGAAAGGCGAGTACCTGCTCGATGGATCCGGAGGCTATCGCAAGCCGTACACGCGCGTCTTCACCGGCGGAGGCACCGGCGTCTTCAGCACGATCGCCGGCTGGTGGCACGTCGCGTCCGGCCTCGCGGACGTCGTGCTCGTCGTGAACGAGGAGAAGATGTCCTCCTGCCAGCCGCATCCGCAGAGCGTCTTCGCGAACATCTGGGATCCGATCCTCGATCGCCCGCTGAAGCCGAACCTCGTCTGGATCTTCGCGATGGAGATGAACCGGTACATGACCGTATACGGCGTCAAGAAGGAGGACATCGCCCGGGTCGCGGTCAAAAACAAACGGAACGCGGTCGGCCATCCGTGCGCCCAGCTCGCGGACCCGAACATCACGGTGGACGACGTCTTGAACAGCGAGGTGATGGCGTGGCCCGTCCAACGGCTCGACATCAGTCCTCCGAGCGACGGCGCCTCGGCGGTCATCCTCGCCTCGGAGGACTTCATTCGAAAGCGGCGGATCAAAGACCGAGCGTGGATTTCCGGCGTCGGATGGTGCATCGACTCGACGATGTGGACGGATCGGGACCTGGTCTTTCCCGAATACGTCGCCCGCGCCGCGAAGCACGCGTACAAGATGGCGAAGATCGACGACCCCCGGCGGCAGATTGACTTCGCGGAACCGTACGACCCCTTCGACTACAAGGAACTCCATCATCTCGAGGGGCTGCTCCTCGCCGACAAGGGCGAAGCGCCCGTCTTGACGCGGGAAGGCGTCACGGAGCGAGACGGAAAGCTGCCTGTTTGCCCTTCTGGCGGCCTCCTCGGAGTCGGGAATCCGATCGCGGCAACAATGGGCATGAAGATCGGCGAACTCTTTTGGCAACTCACGGGCCAGGCGGGCAAGCGACAGATCCCGCATGAGGTGCACACGGGCGTGTCGCAGGCGTGGGGCGACCTCATGCAGTACGGCTCCGTGGTGGTGATGAAAGCATGACCGCGCGAATCTCGCGATGGCCGGGGATCGAGCTCCGAGCCGCCGACCTTCTTGAGGGCAAGGTGACGCAGACTCGATTCCGGCCGGACGCGAAGTACGCTTGGTCCGCGGGCGAAGCGATGTCGAGGTTCCTCGAAGAACTCCAGAACGGTCGCTTCATCGCGCGAACGTGCCACAAGTGCCAGCGCATCCTCTTTCCCCCACGGATGTTCTGCGAAGAGTGCTTCCGGTCCACGGACGAGTGGACCTTCATTCACGATACGGGAACGATTGAAACGTTCTCCGTCTCCTATCTCGACACGGACGCCAAGCGAATTACGGAGCCGATCCTCGTCGGAGTCGTGAGCCTCGATGGCGCCTCGCCGAAGATGGGGATGATGCACTACTTCGGAGAGATGACGAAGGACGAGATTCGGATCGGGATGCGCGTGAAGGCCGCGTGGAAGCCGCCCGCGGAGCGCCGTGGCAGTGTCCTCGACATCCGCTATTTCCGACCCCTGCGGGAGGGGGAGCGATGACGTTCCTCGATCGGACGACCGACGCGAGGAAGTTCCGCCATTGGGAGGGGAACGTCGAGGCGGACTACATTTATACGTCGGGCATCGCGGGGGAGCGGTTCTTCGTCGCGCTGCGCGACGAGGGCCGGATCCTGGCCTCCCGGTGCACGGCGTGCGAGCTCGACTATCTCCCGCCCCGCATGTTCTGCGAAGATTGTTTCGCGGAGCTCACGGAATACGTCGACGTGCCGCAGGCCGCGCGGGTCGCGGCGGTGACGGTAGCCCACGTCGACCGGACCGGCGCGAAGCTGTCGCCCCCGCAAGTCTGGGCGTTCGTGACCTTCGAAGGGATCCGCGGGGGCCTCCTGCATCGCCTCCTCGTCGCGCCGAAGCAAGCTCGTGCAGGATTGTCCGTGCGGGCGAGGCTCAGGCCTCGGGACGGGCGAACGGGGACGATCGCGGACATCGAAGGATTCGAGCCGGCGCGTTCCCGATTCTGAAAATCGGGCCGACGGCTTCATAACCCCCCGGCTGGGTATCGCGGCCTACCATGCTGCGCAGGCCCACGATGGACCCAGAGTCGAAGACCTTCAAGTTCAAAATCTGCCTGGTGGGCGAGGAAGGCGTTGGCAAGACGAGCCTCATCCACCGGTTCGTGTCTGGGGCGTTCGATGAGTCGTATATCCGGACGCTCGGGGCGGTCGTCTCGAAGAAGTCGGTCGCCTTGGGCTCGATGCAAGGCCGGCCGGTCCAGGTCGACATGATGATCTTGGACATCATGGGCAAGCGGACTTTCTTGCAACTCTTCAAGGAAGCGTACTTCCACGGCGCGAAGGGCGTCTTGGCGGTGTTCGACATGACCCGCGCTCAGTCTCTTCGCGACTTGACGAAATGGATTGACGGGGTCCGGGATTCCGTCGGTCCCTGCCCGGTGTACGCCCTCGGGAACAAGACGGATCTCGCGCACCGCCGCGAGGTCAACTCGGAGGACGCATCGACCGTCTTGGCCTCGTACGAGTGCCCGGTCCTCTACACGTCGGCGAAGACCGGAGAGAACGTGGAGCAGGCCTTCCAGGGTCTCGCGAAAACGATCGTCGAGTCGATGGCGCCCGAGTGAACCGACGCAATCATCTTATAGGCACGGCCCTTTGAAACCACGCGAGGCGCTCATGCGGGACGAGGACGAACGCAAGGTCCTCGAGAAGGAATTGAAGCGGTGGGAAGAGACCACCCTTCGGGAGGCGCTCGCGTCCCACCCCGAACGTCGCAAGGAATTCGTGACGACGTCGAGCCGAGCCGTGAAGCGCCTGTACACACCGCTCGACCTCGACGGCAAAACCGGTGGCGAGCGCCTCGGGGAGCCCGGCGAGTTTCCCTTCACCCGCGGCATTCATCCGACGATGTACCGCGGCCGGCTGTGGACGATGCGCATGTTCGCCGGCTACGGGAGCGCCGAGGACACGAACCGGCGGTTCAAGTACCTGATCTCGCACGGCGAGACGGGTCTCAGCGTCGCCTTCGACATGCCGACTCTGTACGGCTACGACACCGACGAGCCCGAGGCGAAAGGTGAGTTCGGGACGTGCGGCGTCGCGGTCTCCTCGCCCGACGACATGAAGATCCTGTTCCGCGGAATCGATGTCGGCGGCGTGAGCACGTCGATGACCATCAACAGCCCGGCCTCCGTGATCTGGGCGATGTATCTCGTCCTGGCCGAAGACCGCGGGGTCCCTTGGACGAAACTCCGCGGCACGATCCAGAACGATATCTTGAAGGAGTACCAGGCCCAGAAAGAATGGATCTACCCGCCCGAGCCGTCCATGCGGCTTGTCGTCGACACATTCGAATTCGGTTCGAAGCAGCTGCCTGGGTGGAACACGATCTCGATCAGCGGGTACCACATCCGCGAGGCGGGAGCGACGGCGGCGCAGGAGCTCGCCTTCACCTTGGCGAACGGCATGGAATATGTCCGCTGGGGGATCGACCGCGGCCTGAAGGTCGACGAGTTCGCACCCCGGCTCTCCTTCTTCTTCAACGCGCACAACGATCTGTTCGAGGAGTTGGCCAAGTACCGCGCGGCCCGCCGCATCTGGGCGCGCGAGATGCGAGACACGTTCGGGGCGAAGAAGCCGCGGTCGTGGCTGTTGCGCTTCCACACACAGACCGCGGGCGTGAGTCTGACGGCCCAGCAGCCGGAGATCAACATCGTGCGGACGACGATTCAAGCGCTCGCGGCGGTCCTCGGCGGAACACAGTCGCTCCACACGAACGCGTACGATGAAGCGTATCAAGTGCCAAACGAGAAAGCCGCGCGGATCGCCTTGAGGACCCAGCAGATCCTCGCCCACGAGAGCGGTGTCGCGAACACGGCGGACCCGTTCGGCGGCTCGTACTTCCTCGAGGCCCTCACGGACGAACTGGAGGAAGACGCGTATCGCTACTTCGACCGCATCGGAGACCTCGGCGGCGTGATTCCGGCGATCCGGAAAGGGTTCTTCCAGCAAGAGATTGCGAACTCCGCGTATCGGTATCAGCGCGAGGTCGAGGACAAGGATCGCACGATTGTCGGGGTGAACGAGTATGTCGTCGACGAGCAGACGGAAGTGGAACCGCTCCGGGTGACGGAGGCCTCGTTCAAGGCCCAGGTGGACCGCCTCCGGAAGCTGCGGCGGGCGAGGGACGCCAAGAAGCATGCCCGAGCCCTCGATCGCCTCCGCAAGGCGTGCGAGGCCGACGACAACACGATGCCGTTCATCCTCGACGCGGTGCGGGCGAAGGCGACGCTCGGAGAGATCTGCGACGTGATGCGAGAGGTCTTCGGCGTCTGGGAGGAGCCCCTTCTCTACTGAGGTGGTCCGATCGGGAAGAAGATCCGCGTGCTGATTGCGAAGCCGGGCTTGGATGGACACGACCGCGGGGCGAAGGTCGTCGCCCGGGCCCTGCGCGACGCGGGCATGGAAGTCATCTACACCGGCCTGCGCCAGACGCCGGAGGATATCGTCGAGGCCGCGATCCAGGAGGACGTCGACGCGATCGGGCTCTCCTCCCTGAGCGGCGCGCATATGACGTTGTTCCCAGAGGTCGTCCGCCTTCTGAAGAAGCGGAAATCGGGAGATATCGTCGTCGTCGGGGGCGGCATCATCCCGGAGGAGGACGTTCCGAAACTGAAGCGAGCCGGGGTCAAAGCGGTCTTCGGACCGGGCACCTCGTTGAGCGATATCGTCTCGTTTTTCGAGAAGGCGGGCAAGGGTGCGTGAGCCCCGTGCCGCAGAAGGCCCCGCGCGACTCCGTCCGAGGCCTCGTTGATTCCCTCCTCGAAGGGGACAAACGGTCTGCGGGGAAGCTCATCTCGTTGATCGAGGACGACGAGCCGGAGGCCGTCGAGGCCCTCGCGCGGATCCATCCGCACACGGGCCGCGCGCACGTCGTCGGCTTCACCGGCCCGCCGGGCGTTGGGAAGAGCTCCCTAATCAACCGCCTCGTCCGGACCTTCCGGTCTCGCGGCAAGTCGGTCGGAGTCGTCGCGGTCGACCCGACATCGCCGTACACGGGCGGCGCGGTCTTGGGAGACCGAATCCGGATGGCCGATACGGGCGTGGACCCGGGGGTCTTCATTCGATCGATGGCCACCCGGGGCCACGCCGGCGGCCTCGCCCTGGCGACGTTCGATGCGGTGCGGGTCCTCGATGCCATGGGCTCCGACATCGTCCTCGTCGAGACCGTCGGCGCGGGCCAGAGCGAAGTGGAAATTGCCACCCGGGCGCATACGATCGTCGTCGTAGAGATGCCGCTTACGGGCGATGTCGTGCAGACGATGAAGGCGGGGATCTTGGAAATCGGAGACGTCTATGTCGTGAACAAGGTCGATCTCGGCAACGAGGACGTCCTGGTCGCGAATCTAAAGTTCCAGCTGGAGACGCGCGACGGGTGGACGCCGCCGATCGTCCGGACGGCCGCGCTGGAAGGTCGCGGAATCGACGAGCTCGCGGCGGCCCTTGACAAGCACGCCGCGTTTCTGGAGGCATCGGGACTCCGCCGCAAGCGAGAGCTCGCTCGGGCCCGTCTGGAAATTCTCGAGAACGTGCAACGGTTGCTTGCACGCCGGATCGCCGCAGGGTCGCGAACGGGCGCCGCATTCGAACGCCTCGTGAACGACGTTGCCGATCGAAAGACTGACCCGCACGCGGCGGCGGTAAAGCTGTTGAAGAGCGCGTCGCCGACAGGCCGCAGCCGCTAGACAGACGCTCGGGTGGGGATTTGAACCCCAGATAACCCGCTTAGGAGGTGGGTGCCCTTTCCGTGCTAGGCTACCCGAGCGTTGCGCCGAGGCCCTGAGCCACCATTAATGCTTCGCCGCGCGGGCTCCCGGACGAGGCCCGGTTGTGACTTCATCCCTTGCCGGAGCCTAGCCGCTCACAGTTCTTCCGGGGCCTTTTCAGATGCCGGAAGTTCTTCTTCCGTGCGGGTCTTCGCGGCGGGCTTCGCCTTCGTCGCGGTCGCACGCTTCCTCGGCTTCTTTGGAGCGGCGGCTTCTGCGGCCGGCTCGTCCTTGCGCGCGTCCGCGGTCGTCTCGGTTCCCGTTGGTTCCGCCTTCGGCTCCGCTTTGGTCTCCTTCTTCTCGTATTCTTCGACGAAGCGAATCATCTTGAGATCTGAGAGCTCCCGGAGATCCGCGACGACGCGGAACTTCGACACGAACCATTTCTCGTCCGTCTTGCACACGTCCGGAAGATGGATTTCCGCGCTGCCGCCCTTCAGATCGATCTTGAACTGGTCCGCGAGACCGTAGTCCATGTCGATGATCGCGCGTACGCGCTCGTCCGGGGTCTTCGCCTTCCGCGTCGCCTTCACGACGTACTTCAAGGTCTTGCCTGCGAGCGGGTTGTTGAAGTCCACGCGGACGCGACCGGCGCTCACCGCGGTGACGAGGCCGTGCTTCCCGCTGATCGAGACTTCGAGTCCGACCTCGGGGCTGATTTCTTGCCGCAGGAACTCCCGCTCGGTGCGCAACTCGACGAGGTGTGGGTCTCGGACTCCGGCGCCCTTTTCCGGAGGAATCAGGACCTCGGTCGTCTCCCCGGCCTTCGCCCCGACGAGGGCGGCCTCCAAGCCTTCGAACAGGCGCCCGCGGCCGATGACGACCGGGACCTCGATGTAGACTT
>DASWGO010000110.1:0-4046 GCA_036393695.1 Thermoplasmata archaeon | reverse complement strand
GTAATGACGGCCTCGTCGAGTTTCTTGACGAAGGCGACTTCGTGGGAGATGCTCGCTCGATCGAGCGCTTCGGACGCGATGGCCCCGCCGGTGATTCCGTCCGTATCGATGTGCGTCACGATCCGGACGAACGGAGCCGGCTGCAGGCGCTCCGCGATCTCCTGGGCGACGGCCTCCATCCCGCCATCAAGCGGGAGTCCACCC
This sequence comes from Thermoplasmata archaeon, assembly GCA_036393695.1. Lineage (GTDB taxonomy): Archaea > Thermoplasmatota > Thermoplasmata > RBG-16-68-12 > RBG-16-68-12 > RBG-16-68-12. Next base: position 3,842 of record DASWGO010000110.1, on the reverse strand, counting down.
ATGAATCTTTGGGAGGGCGCGGTGGACGGATACGGCCCCAATTTTCCGACAAGAACCCATATGTGAGGATGTCCTTGGTGGCCGCGTGATTCACGTCACCGCGACGGGTCTGATTGCCCGCGATGGTCGCGTCCTCCTGGGGAAACGAACCAGCACGCTTCGGTTCGCGGGCATGTGGGACGCCTTCGGCGGTCATCTGGTCCCTTGCGAAGAGCCGTCGTCCGCCTTGGTCCGCGAACTTGAGGAGGAATTAGACATCACAGCGCTCCAGCCCCGGTTCCTCGGCATCTATGAAGACATCGATCCCACGTCGAAAGAGCTCTTCCGCCACTACCTGTTCTTCGTCACACGGTGGAGAGGCGAGCCTCGGATTGCGAACGACGAGCACTCGGAGATCCGGTGGTTCGACCCGGACGAAGCGGAGCTTCTGAGTCTCGCGCCGAGTCTCAAGGACGCGATTCGCCGCGTCCTCCCTCAGAAACCTTAACCGGGAGGCACGCTTTCGAAATCGAGGACCCAATGGGCGACGAGACGCAGGTCCGGAGAATCCTGGGCGAGATCCAGACGATCGCGGTCGTCGGCTGCTCGAAGGACCCGGCGAAGGACGCGCATCGCGTCCCGAAGTACATGCAGATGAACGGCTACCGTATCATCCCGGTGAACCCGACGGCGACCGAGATCCTCGGGGAGAAGGCGTACCCCTCCCTCGATGCCGTATCGATCCCATTCGATGCCGTCGATATCTTCCGTCCCTCGGCCGACGTTCCGCCAATCGTGGACCAAGCGATCAAGAGTCCCGCCAGGGTCATCTGGATGCAACTCGGAATTCGCAACGATGACGCCGCGAAGAAGGCGCAGGCCGCAGGCAAAATCGTGATTCAGGACCGGTGCATGATGCGCGACCATGCACGCCTATTCGGCAAAACGATCCTCGAATGACGAGGCCGCGAAGACCAGGGCGACGCTCGAGCCTCCCGCCCGTCGCGCGGCGGCGATGAGGGCCTCGATTTCTCCGAGGACGCTCACGGCAGCCGGAGGCGCGCTGAACTTGGCGGTCGTCACGGCTTCGTACCAGGGCCGGAGGCGGGACTCGGGGACGATCCCCACCCGGTAGGGCTGCGAAACGCCACGCTGAAGCTTGACGGTCGGACTGATGCCCGCGAAGGCCTGGACCGGGACGTCGATCCAACTCGATCCTTCGAGAGGGAACAGTTCCGAACCGACCCCCTGCGGGAGGGCCTCCTCCGCGGCGCGGATCGATCGGCTCCCTTCCGCATCCTGCCAAACGCGACCAAGCCGCGCGCCCGCCGAGACAACGGTGTGATCGAGCCAAGCGAGGTCGTGGATCCGCTGAATCGAGGCGCGGCGCGTCCAAAGGACTTTCGCGAGCAGGTAGTATCCTTCGCGGAGGCTTCTGGCCTCCGGCGATTTCGTGCCGCCGGCATGTTGCGCCTTCTCCAGGGCGGACGCGACCACCGGCTGCGACGACAGCAACGACTGGAAGTCGACAACCCGGAGGAGAGCTCGCCATCCCACGAGGACCGCACGGGTCTCGTCAAGAAAAGGGTGTCGGCGGACAGTCGAGCCGCCGTCTAGTGGAGGACGACGGACTTGACGCCATCCACTTGCTTGATCTGGGGGAGCAGGCGCTCGGGTACCGGCGCCTCCGTCACGATGAATCCGTGCGGGTCATCGACGATCTCCGGGTCGTCCATGATGACCTGCCGAATCGAGATCCCTGCTTGCGCGATGATCGCCGCGACACCGGCCAAGATCCCCGGTTTGGACGCGTTCGTGGGTACGATCTCGATGGCGCCCCAGTTCATAAGCGGCGCGATTTCACGCAGGTGGCAGACCGGCCGCAGGGCGTCATAAAAGGCCCGCAGCTCGGCGTTCTTGTCGATCGTCTCGACGGTCGCGGTCACGACTCGACGGTCGACGCCGGCGGCGCGGGCCATCGCGGTGTCCGAGAGCTTGATCTCGCCCGCGTACACGTTCCCCTCGTGGACGCGCAGGCCGTACATGACCATGAGCTGGGCGACCTTCTCTTGCGCCGGGAACCCCTTGAAATAGTGACGGAAGCGTGCCCACATACTCTCGGCCCAATGTACGGAAGGGTGCGCTAATGGTTAATGTTTCCGTCTTGGAAAGTAAGTAAATGGACATTAGAGAACAGAATCGTTATATATTGTTCAAAGAATTCACATCGCAGGATCGGTGGCTCCGATGCAGGCGATTCGAACGGATCCGGCGAACGCGAGCGACGTGAAAATCCTCCTCGACGTGGACGACCTCCCGCGGGCGTGGTACAACATCCTCCCGGACCTCCCCACGCCCTTCCCTCCGTACCTCCACCCCGGCACGAAGGAACCGGTGCCGCCGCAGGCGTTCGAGCCATTGTTCCCGAAGGAACTCATCCGCCAGGAGATGAGTCCGAATCGCGCGGAGCCGATCCCGGAGGAGCTGCGGGAGGCCTATCTCCGGCTAGGTCGACCCACCCCGCTATACCGGGCGAAGCGCCTCGAGGCGTTTCTCAAGACGCCCGCCCGGATTTACTACAAGCGGGAGGACCTGTCGCCCGTCGGCTCGCACAAGCCGAACACGGCGTTCGCCCAAGCGTACTTCGCGGCACAAGAGGGGGTCGAGGCCCTCGCGACCGAGACGGGCGCGGGTCAATGGGGATCCGCCCTCGCCCTCGCGACGAATTACTTCGGCCTGAAGGCGAAGGTGTTCATGGTCCGCGTGTCGTACGACCAGAAGCCGTACCGGAAGTACCTCATGAACCTGTACGGCGCCGACGTCATCCCGAGCCCGAGCGACCAGACGAACGTCGGGAAGAAGTTCCTGGCGCAAGACCCGGACCATCCCGGGTCGCTCGGCATCGCGATCTCCGAGGCGATCGAGTCCGCGGTCACGGGAAAGAACACCAAGTACTCCCTCGGAAGCGTCCTCAACCATGTCCTCATGCATCAGACGATCATCGGCCTCGAGGTGCAGAAGCAGTTCGAACTCGCCGACATCACCCCCGATTTCATGGTGGGCAGCGTCGGCGGCGGTTCGAATTTCGCCGGTTTCACATACCCAATGATCGGTGAGAGGATCCACGGGAAGATCGATACGCGGTTCGTCGCTGTCGAGCCGGAGTCCGTCCCGTCGATGACACAAGGCCGATACGAGTACGATTTCGGGGACACGGGCGAAATGACGCCGCTCGTAAAGATGCACACGCTGGGCCATACGTTCGTCCCACCGCGAATCCATGCGGGAGGCCTGCGGTACCACGGGACCGCGGCGACGCTGAGCGTCCTGTTAGACTCGGGCCTCGTCGAGCCTCGCGCGGTGGATCAGGTCAGCACCTTCCAGGCGGGCGAGATCTTCGCCAAGACGGAGGGACTAATTCCCGCGCCGGAGACGTGCCACGCCATTCGCGGGGCGATCGACCTCGCGCTCGAAGCGAAGGCGCGGAACGAAGCGGCCACGATCGCGTTCAACTACAGCGGCCACGGCTTGCTGGACCTCGAAGGCTACCGACAGTTCATGGAGGGCACCCTGAAGAACAACGGGAAATGAGAGGGCCTCGGGCAGGCCGCCCGGCGCTATCGTTCCTCTTTTCCGGCATGTTGGACCGCTAACGATGGGCTCAGAACGCCCCGGGTCAAAGCCATCAAGCATCAGCGCCTTCCACCGCCGTGGACGTCGGAGTGGACGTCGGAGTGGACGTCGGCGGGACCTTCACCGATTTCGTCGGATTTCGCGGCCGCGACGTAGTGTCACTGAAGTTGCCGAGCACCCGGGATTCGTCGGTTGCGGTCGTCGAAGGGATGCGGGCCCTTGGCGCCGTC
>DASWGO010000109.1:0-3606 GCA_036393695.1 Thermoplasmata archaeon | reverse complement strand
GATACCGCACGAAGACGGGTCGGGCCTGGGCGAGCCAGACGATCGCGAATATCCTCAGCAACCCAGTGTACTGCGGCCTGGCGCGCCTGAACGGCGGCATCAAACGCGGAAAGCACGAACCGCTAATCGAGATCGACACGTTCAACCGGGTGCAGCATGAGATGCAACGCAGGATTCGGCGACCCGACCAAAGAAAGGCCGATCCTCCGCAACTCCGGCTCGAAGACTACCGCGAGTAGGTTCGACGCCCACGGGCCCGCTTGTGAAAAAATCCCGGTGGAACGAACGATTTGGTCGTCTCCCACGCCCTAGTTCCATTCACACTCGGTAATCCGAGCCGCAACGGGAGCCGCGAGGTCTTCGTATTGACAACACATAGTACTATGTGCGCACATAACACTATGATGTCGAGGAAATCTCCGTGGCAAAGCGTATCAAGGATCTCACGACGATTCAATTGACGACAGAGACGCGCGATCGCCTATACCGCCTGAAGTTCCGGAAGACGTACGACGAGTTTCTCATTGAGCTCTGCGACTTGTATGACCGCTCGGGAAACCGCACCGAAAGTTGAGTCAAGGTCCCACATATATTTTCTAACATGGTCATGTAACAGCTAAACAAAACTTAGCTCACTACGATTCCGTCCTCTTTCGGCTCCCTTGCTGATAGAGTTATGACGGCTCCGACCCTTTTCCTGCGAAGCCAATGACGGGTTGGGCGGAGAAGTACCGGCCCAAGACCCTCGACGAGATCGTCGGGAATCCCACCGCCGTCGCAGAACTGCGAAAGTGGGCCGCGGCCTGGGACAAGGGTCGGCCGGACAAGCGCGCGGTCATCCTCCAGGGCGACCCCGGCCTCGGGAAGACGAGCGCAGCGCTCGCACTCGCGAACGAAATGGGGTGGAGCGCCATCGAGATGAACGCTTCGGAGAGCCGGAATGCCGAGGCGATTCGTAAGGTCGCGACGCGGGGTGCGGTCCTGCAGACCTTCACGGAGACGGGCGAATTCGTGCGTTCCAAGGAGGGCGGCCGCAAGCTGATCATCCTGGACGAAGCGGACAACGTGTTCGGCCGGGAAGACAAGGGAGGAATCGGAGCGATCGTCGAGATGATCCAGGAGACTCGGCAACCCGTCGTCCTCATCGCGAACGACTACTACGCCCTCACCCGCCGCTCGTCCTCCCTGAAGCGACTATGCAAGACCATTAAATTTCAAGGCGTTCACGAGGATGCGATGAAAAACATACTCCGAACCATCGCCGCCAAGGAAGGCGTCGACGTGGCCGACGATGTCCTCGACGTGATCGTCGAGAGGGCGGGCGGTGACCTACGATCCGCGATCAACGACCTGGAGTCCCTCGCGGTCGGCAAACGCACGATCCTCGCCGAGGCCACACGGTCCTTGGGGTATCGAGACCGGGCACGTACGATCTTTCCGGTCCTCGAGGAAATCTTGCGTTCCGGGGATGCGCGGCGCGCACGCGACGCCGTCCGGGAACTCGACGAATCGCCGGAAGACCTGATCCTGTGGGTGGACCAGAACGTCGGTCATGAGTACTCACGACCGGACGACCTTGTCCGCGGATACGAAGCGCTGAGCCGCGCGGACATCTACCTCGGGCGAACGCGAAGGAGGCAGCGATATGGCCTCTGGTCGTACGCGAGCGAGATGATGTCGAGCGGCGTCGCCGTCGCCCGCAAAGGGCGTGCCCGGGGAAGCCAACTCGAGTTCCCGTATTACCTGATCCAGATGTCGCGGTCTCGCGCCCAGCGAGGTGCCCGCAACTCGGTCGCAAAGAAACTGGCAAAGATGCTGCACGTTTCCCAGTCGATCGTCCGCACCGATCTCTTGCCGACGATCCGGACTCTGTTCTCCGGGGACGAGGAGCTGCGAGTCCACCTCACCGCGGAGCTCGGCCTCGACGAACGGGAAGTGGCCTTTCTCCTCGACGAGTCGGAGACGAGCCATGCGGTGAAGCATCTTCTGGAGAAGGCTGCGAAAATCAAGGGCCTTCCGGTCGGAGAACCGGGACGAGGTCGGCTTTCCTCCTTCGACGCGGAGGACGATGCGGCCTGAGGGCGGAGCTCGACAGCGGGGGCTCGTCGACCGGCGCATCGTCTTCTCGGACGCGGAGCGGGACGTGAGTTACGTGTTCCCGTTCGTCGATCGAAGATGGCGCGTGCCGTTCGTGGTCGTAGCTCTGTCCGCGGGCGCCCCGTTGGTCCTCGACGGTCCCTTCCGAGTGGATCAGTTCCGATTCCGGACGGCGCTTCGCGCGAACGACCTTCGACGGATCGAATCAATCCCGCTCGAGGATCTCGGGCAGCTCGTCCATTACGATCCGTGGTGGGTGTTCCGTCGCGTCACCGGTGTCGCCCGCGCCTGGATCGAAGCCGTGTTCGCGACGAACATCGCCGCTCCATTCCGCCGAGGGGGCCGAACGCACAAGGTCCGGGACCTTATTTTCTCCGCCGAACTCGATCGCCTCGAGGAAATCGAGGCGAGGGCCGGACTCTTCCAACGCGTGACCTTCCACCCAGGCGACATCGAACTGCTCACCTTGCGACCTACACCTCGATCGCAGTCGAACCTTCGGACGGCCCGCACCACGAAAGCCCTTTAACCCGGCTACGTCATGCCGCGACGAATGGACCCGGAGAAGCAAGAGGTCCTCGAGCGCCAAGGATACCGGATCGTCGGCGAGCACAGCGGCGTCAAGCTTTGCCACTGGACGAAAGCGAGCCTCACGAAAGGCGTCGGGTGCTACAAGCAGACGTTCTACGGAATCGAGAGTCACCGCTGCCTCCAGATGACCCCCGCCGTGGACGCGTGCAACCTGGCGTGCCAGTTCTGTTGGCGGACGCAGGAGTGGGGATCGAATTCTCTCCTGGCGGCGGACGACCCCGCGTTCATCGTCGACGAATCGATTCGCGGACAACGCGAGTTGCTGACGGGGTTCAAAGGCAATCCGAACGTGAGCCGCGAGCGGTTTCTCGAAGCGTGGCACCCAACGAACGTCGCGATCAGCCTCACGGGTGAGCCGACCTTGTACAAGCGACTCGGTGAGATGATCGACGAGTTCAAGCGTCGCAAGATGTCGACGTTCCTGGTGACGAACGGGACGACGCCGGCGGTCCTGCGACGGATGCATTCGGAAGGCCGCCTCCCGACGCAGCTCTACGTGACCGTGGCGGCGCCGAACGCAGAGATCTACCGGAAGCTCGTCGCTGCCAAGTCCGATCACGAGTGGAACAAGCTGCGAGAGACACTTGCCCTCCTCCCGACGTTGCCGACCCGGACCGTGGTCCGGCACACGCTGGTGGAAGGCTGGAATCTCGGGTGGGAGGACGAATACGCGGACCTGGACCGACTCGGGAAGCCGATGTTCATCGAGTGCAAAGGATACAGCTTCGTCGGCGAAAGCCGACTGCGGCTCCAGGCGGAGAACGTCCCCAGCCACGCCTCGATCCGGACATTCGCGGAACGGCTCGCGGATCGCCTCGGCTACCAGATCGCGGCCGAGCGCGAGGACAGCCGCGTGGTCCTGCTCACCCAGGACGGCGCGCTCCATCCTATTTTGCAATGAAGGAATCCACGGCGGCG
>DASWGO010000108.1:0-9119 GCA_036393695.1 Thermoplasmata archaeon | reverse complement strand
TCGGACATCGTGGGCCGCGTCAAGCTGTACACGAGCGGCTTCGCCGTGTTCACGGTCGGCTCTCTCCTGACGAGCCTCGCCGTCGACCCGGCCCAGGTAATCGCCTTCCGGGCGATCCAAGGCCTCGGCTCCGCGATCCTGTTCACGAACAGCGCGGCGATGATCGTCGACGCGACGCCCGCGCACGAACTCGGTCTGTCCCTTGGAATCAACCAAGTCGCTTTCCGGATGGGGTCGATGGCGGGCCTGACGCTCAGCGGCATCATCCTGTCCGTCCTCGACTGGCGCGCCCTGTTCTACGTCAACGTGCCGATCGGGATCTTCGGGACGGCGTGGGCCCATTTCCGGCTGCGGGAGGTTGGCAAGCTTGAGCGGGGGGCGCCGATCGACTGGGGCGGCTTCGCGACGTTCACGGTGTTTATCATGAGCTTGCTTCTCGCCATGACCCTCGCGGCATACGGCGTCACGGAGACGAGGACCGTCCTCGTCCTCCTGGTCGCCGCGTTCGGAAGTCTAGCGGCTTTTGTCGTCCTCGAACGCCGTCATGCACATCCCCTACTGGACCTCAGGCTCCTCCGCATCCGGGAATTTACCGGGGGAGTTGTCGCCCAGCTGTTGAACGCGATTGCCTTCGGCGCGGTCCTCCTCCTATTGAGCCTGTACTTCCAGCTCGTCTTGAGACAGACCCCGCTGACCACGGGCCTGCTGATGATCCCGCTCGATATCTCAACCCTCGCCGCGGGGCCTTTGAGCGGGCGCCTTTCGGACAAGTATGGCCACTTGCCATTCACGACGTCCGGCTTGGCGGTCATCAGCCTTTCGCTTTATTTGTTCTCGACGACGGACGTTTCGACCCCGTATCCGCACCTCGTGGCGTACATGCTGCTCTTCGGTGCCGGTCTCGGGTTCTTCGCGTCGCCGAACATCAGCTCGATCATGGGGTCGGTGCCACCGGAGCGGCGCGGGATTGCCTCGGGGTTTCGCGCGACGTTCTTCAACGTCGGGTACACGATTAGCCTGAACCTGGCGATCCTCATCACGACCTTCACGGTCCCGTACGCGCTCGTCACACAGATTATCTCTTCCGGCAGCACCGCCGCGATCTCGGATGCGGACCGAATTCTCTTCGCTCAAGGAATCAAGACAACATACCTTTGGCTCGCGGTGATCAACACGCTCGCGATCTTGCCTTCCCTGCTCCGGGGACGGCGCGCGAACCGCCGTGCGACGGCGCAAGTTCCAACGATCGATTCCTAGCCCACCCCGGAAGCGGTGATCAGGATGGTGACCTTCGTGGCGAACTCGAAGCGCTCCAGCGCAACATTGTTTTGCCCGGGACACGTCAACCAAACGATTATTACCGCGGGGACCGTTTTCGGCCCGCCTGCGGTGGCAGGTGAAGGGATCCCCCTCCATGTCCCTCCCGGCCAGGGAGCCCCCTCCTTCGGCGGACGCCTCCCTCACCTTGCGGTTTGACGATTCCGATCGCGACGTCCTGGCCCGAGCCTTCCGGACGCCCGGCGACGGCTCCCCCGCGTGGCGCTTGAATGGGAAGGCCCATCGGATCTCGCTCGTGGACGGGTTCGACCGGCTTCTCGCATGGCCGGTCCTTCGGGGCGTCACACGGTACGATCACCAGGAGCGCACGGCCCTCCGGGTCCTGCGAGAGATGCGGGGTCGGGCGATCCTCGCGGACGAGGTCGGCCTCGGAAAGACCATCGAGGCGGGACTCGTCATTAAAGAGTACGCGGTCCGTGGACTCGTCCACCGGGCCCTCGTCCTCACACCCGCGGCGTTGACGGACCAGTGGCGAGAGGAGATGGAAACGAAGTTCTCCCTGCCCTTCGCGGTCCTTCGATCCGTCCGAGATTGGGACCGGGAGCCGTTCCTGATCGCGTCGATCGACACCGCGAAACGGGAGCCCCATCGCGGTGCCGCCCAGGCTTGGCCCTGGGATCTCATCATCGTCGACGAAGCCCATCGACTCAAGAATCGATTCAGCCTGAACTGGCGGTTCGTCGCGAGCCTCTCGAAGAAGTACATGCTACTGCTCACCGCGACGCCGGTCCAGAACGACATGGACGAGCTGTTCAACCTCGTGACCCTGTTGAAGCCCGGCCAGTTGCACACCTACGACCGGTTCCTCGAACGCTACGTCGCGAGCCCAGACCGACGGGTGCCGATGCGGGTGCCGGAACTGCGCGCGCTCCTCCGGGACGTGATGGTCCGCAATCGACGCGGCATTGCGTTCACGTTACCGCCGCGACGCGTGCACAGCCTTGCGGTCCGCCTCAGCCCCGCGGAGCGCCGCCTCTACGATGACGTGACGGAATTCGTGCGGGACGCGTACTGGTCGGCTTCGGGTCGCCTGCCGTGGACCGCCCGATTGACCTTGATCGTCCTGCAACGTGAGATCGGGAGTAGCACCTTCGCCGTGGCCGAGACGCTGAGGCGTCTCGCTCAGAGCCCGCTCTTCCGGCTCGACGAACGGGAGCGCCTGGAGGAACTGCGACAAGAGGCGGTGACGATTTCCACGAATGTGAAGGCAACGCGCTTGCGCGAATTTCTCAGATCCGTCGACGAGAAAGTGCTCATCTTCACGCAGTATCTGCGGACCCTGCAGTATCTGCAGGAGGTCCTCGAGGCGGACGGGTACCGCGTCGCGGCATACCATGGCGGTCTCTCCCTCGCGGCGAAGGACGCGGCCGTGCGGACGTTCCGCGAGGACCGCGAGATCTTTCTGAGTACGGAGGCGGGAGGCGAGGGCCGGAACCTCCAATTCGCTCGGACCGTCGTGAACTACGATCTTCCGTGGAACCCACTCCGGATCGAGCAGCGGATCGGGCGCGTCCATCGACTCGGTCAGGACCGCGAGGTCCACGTCGTGAACGTGTGGGCCGAGGATACCGTGGAGGCGAACTTGATGGATCTCCTCGACCGCAAGATCCACATGTTCGAGCTCGTCGTTGGGGAGCTCGATCTGATCCTGGGCAACCTCGACGAGCGTCGGTCGTTCGAGGACCTGATGATGGACATCTGGGTCCTACGGCAAGTAGAGGAACGGCGGTCCGCGCTGCGGCGCTTGGGGGATTCGCTGGTCCGCGCCAGGGCCCAGTATGAACAGGTCAAGGAAACCAATGACACGGTCCTCGGGGAAACGGGCGAGGCGGTGTCCGCATGAGCGATGCGCCACCGTTACGACCGTTCGTCATCGAGGCGCTGACCGATCTCGGCGCGGCCGTGTCCGAAGACGATTCGCTCGTCTGGGTGCAAGCCCCTGAATTGGTACAGCGGGATCTCGAAGTGCCCGGGCGCTTCGCGCTCGCGTTCGATCCGGAACGAAACCGAGAGTTCGAGGCCGAGCTGGTCGCTCCGGGCAGCTACTTCCTGGAGCGGCTGGTGTCGGTCGTCGCCCGCCGAGGTCGGTGGAATGTGTCGGAATGCACGGCCACGGGCACGGATTGGATCTCCGAGGCGCTTCATGAATCCGGCCTCGGTCCGGAGACCGCGGTCTCGTCGCATGTGGATGGAATCGAGGACGGACTTCTGTTGCTCTTTGCATTTCGCGTGACCCTCGTCTCGGACGAGAAGCGCGAGCGCTTTCATCTGGTCGCGGTCTCGCCCGTCGACGGGTCCACGTGGCCGGTGGATCCGGATCGGCCGGACCGGGGTCTCGTTCCGCATCCTTCCCCAGGGATTCGCCCCGATCTGGAGGCGGCGTATCGCCTGGCGACCGAATCCCTGCGCACGACCACGGGCGTCGAGGTCGAACGGTTCCGCACACGGAGCCTTGGCTTGTTGGAAGAGGAGGTCCGCCGGATCTTCGGGTATTTCGACCGGACGATCGAGGGACTCCGCGAATCCGACCCGGGCGGATCCCAGGACCTGCTCCGGGCGGTCATGGCGGAGCGGGATCGCCGCCTCACGGAAGCCGTCGAGCGGTTCGATCCGAAGGCGAGTGCCTCGCTATGTTCGATTCGCGCGATCCTGGTCCCGACGGCTCGCCTCGCGATCGGGTTCCCGGATGGCACCAGAATCGAATCGAGGCTCGATGCCTGGTCCGGGCGGTTGCGCGGTCTGGCGTGCAGGATTTGCGGCGGTACCGCGGGACCGTGGCGACCTTCGGCGCGGGATGGATTGCGGTGCGCGACGTGTGCGTCTACGCCAGCCGAGTCCGCTCGACCTCGAGGCCGTCCGAGGTCGGATACTCCTCGACGAGGAACGCGGGCCGGTGAAGCTTCGACGCGATCTCCTCGAGGATCCAGGGCGCGATCTCGAGGCGCTTCCTCGGGCCGTCGACGCCCATGAGATCCGTCGGGACGTGATACGTCCTCGCGAGGTCTCTCATCAATGGCTCCAGATCGGCGCCTTCGACGATTCCCTTGAGGAGGGTCCCGTCCTCCGTGATGACGTCCCACGGATGCGCGACGTTCTCCGCGCGTCGCTTGATGCGCGACCGGAGCTGCCAGCCGTCCTTGTAGCCGCTCGTGCAATAGTGGACGGTCGTCTTCCAGCGTCGTTCGAGGATTCGAAGGGCGACCGGGTCGGCCCCTTTGACGCCGTACGAGAGTTCGTGTTTCATCTCGTATCCGTGGACCTTCATCCGCGGGAAGTTGGCCTCGGAGAACTCCATCTCATTCAGGTTCACGAAGGCGAGGCCCTCGGCCCCGGCCCAGTCGATCAGCCGGACGAGGTCGGCCTCGCGCTCCGGGATCAGCGGCACCTCGATCCCGACGGTCAGGTCGAGCGACCGCGCGAGACGCGAAGCTCCGACGAAGGCACTGCCCTCGGCCCGGGACCAGAGGCCGGGCGGCACGTGGAAGCGGATTTCATCGAGGCCGGCGGCCGCGAGCATCCGGATCTTGTCCGCGTCCGTGGACATCGTGTAGAGATGCGTGTGGAACTTCGGACCGAATTCGTGCTTCAGGAGGCGGACGTAGTGGCAGGTGCGCTCGACCGCATCGAGCGGGTCTCCGCCGGTGATCCCGGCGCCGGTCGCCTGAATCGCGTGCGCCTCTTCCAGGACGTCTTCGTCTCGCGTGACGCGCTTTTCGTCCGCGAACACGACGTCCTTGTACATTTTCTCGTCGGAGACGGGACAGTAGAAGCAGTGGAAGGAGCAGATGCCGGTGACGAAAAGGACCATCTTCGAGCCATCCGTGCACTGGCGGCAGCCGACCGGAAGCGCACCGCGGGCGAATCCGCCGTAGGGTCGCTCCTCAAGGCGCACGCCTCGACGAAGGGACGATGTGGGATAAAGATTCCCCACCGATGGACGCGGGTCGCACGGCAGATGCACGCGGCCGCCATCGACCTCGTACCTCTAAGTGGAGGTATGATTCGCCGCGATCAGGCGCTCGATCCGAGCCCGCTTCCGCGCGAACTCCTGCTCCGCGTTCCGGTGATAGGCGGCCATCCGACGCACGAGATCCGTCTTCGCCCTTTCGGAGTCGACGCGGCCGACGTAGTCCTCTTTCCGCGTGGACCGACCGTTGTTTCGCTCGTAGTGCCAGAAGTAGAAGTAACGCCGTCCGTCGAACTCACGAATCCGGGCCCCGCATCCGATTTCCATTTTCATACCTCTAAGTAGAGGTATACTCTCGGTAGGCTTCCCTCTTCTGGTGGGAGGTGTGCGAATCTACTCAGAGGCCGCGGCGCTCGACTCGAGGAACGCCCGAAGGGATTCCAGCGCGCCGTTCCAGAAGTCCGTCCATTTTCCCGGGACCGGCTTGGGGGCGCGATGAACGAGATGCACGAACGTCTCGGGACCCTTGGGGGCGAGTTCGTACGCGACGCTCGTCTCGACCGATCCGCCCTCGAGAGGGATCGGCCACATGAACGACAACTGGCCGGGGCCATCGATCGCCGTGATCGATCCTTCGATGCGACCGTCGGAGAAGGTTCCTTCATAGCGGCCGCCCAACTCGGCCTCGACGCGGGGATCGTCCGCCCACCACTGAACGAGTTGTTCCGGATCCAGGAGGGCCTCGAACACCCGTGGGATGGGGGCGCGAATCGTGACTTTCGCGTCCGCGAGCAAGACGCTGCGCGAAACGGCCGGCGGAGCGGGGCTCGGGGCGGCGGGAAGACCGGACATGGGCTCAGTGGGCAACGACCTCCGGCCCATAACCCTGGCGGCGCGATTCTCTCAGAGCGGATTCTTGCACCGAGCGCAAACGAGTCGGCAGTCCTGTTTGCACTCCATGCAGGTGCCGTGGAGGAAGCGCTCTCGGACGGGCGCGTGGTGGCAGTCGCTCACCGCCGTGACCATGTGCCCGCAGTAGTCGCACAGGTGCTGGACCGGCTTCTTGCCGGCCACGTATCGTTGGTACGCCATCAGGACCGCGAGGACGAGGACGAGCGCCCCGATGATCAGCCCGACCATCCAGCATTGGAGGCTCCCGTCGTCCTGGAAAGGGAGTGCGGACCAGGGGGCGGACACGCCACCCGATGCCGACTTCTCGTTCAAATACTGATGGGTGGCAATATCGGTTAGAGGAAAGCCGAACGAGAAACGCGGTCTGATATTCCCCGACCATCTATGTCCGCAATGGTGCGAACTTGATGCTGACGGGTCGAACGATCGTCTTGTTCATCACGATGGCTTTGGCGACCGGCGGCGCCGCGTGGGGTGTGCATGCGCTGATGGGCGCCGCGGGCGACGCGGGCACCGACTACGGCCTCGACACGAACGCGAACGCGCATTTCGACTGGCTCGTGGTCGAGGCGCAAATCTCGCTTCCCCAGGCCGGCACGTGGGACATCTCGGCCGACCTGTCCAGTTCGAACCCGCCGCCGCGTGGATCGTGCGGGTACGGGGCGCCCCTTCCGGTGCCCATCCTGGCGGGCGGGTCTCTCTCTCCGACTCCCGATGCCTACCCGATCGCCTACGTCTACGAGCGCTACTTCTTCCCGGACGGGACACAAACGGTCCGGATGGCCTTCTCGGGAACGGACATCGCCCGGAGCGGCGTCGACGGACCGTATCGCGTCCATGCTCGCTTGTCGATCGGCGGCATTCCGTACATGACGATGCGACCGATCGCCGACTGGGGTGGCCCGGTCGTCGAATGGAACTACACGACGAAGGCCTACACGGCGTCGCAGTTCGAGCAGCCCGTGCGGCCCGCGACCTTCACCGGCGAGCACACGGACTCGGCCGTGGATCTCGACGCGGACGGGCTCGCCGACTTCCTCGAACTCCGGGCCGGGGTCCACGTGAGCCTCGCGGGTCACTACACCTTGAACGGATACCTCTCGAAAGGCGGCGGCACCGATGTCGTGCGGTTCATCGCGTCCGCGTATCGGGACTTCGACCTGGCGACGACGGACACGAGCGTCGTCTTGCGGTTCCGCGGAGATCTGATCCGTCAAGCCGGCGTGGACGGTCCGTGGGACTTCGGCCTCACCCTCTACTACAGCCCCGTGGCCTACGCCGGCGGCAACGTGACGCCAGGCCCGATCGGCACGATCCTGCCTCCTCAGCCGGCTTATTACCCGGAGATGTTGTGCGGGACGACGTCCGCGTATCGAGCGGCCGACTTCGATGACACCGTCGAGCTCCTGCGATACACCGGCCGGTTTGAGGAGCTGACCCCCGATCGCAACGGGGACGGCACCTACGACGCCCTCGTGATTCGGGCGGAGGTCGAGGTCTTCGCGACGGCCAGCTTCGACGTGTCTGGATTGCTCGCCGGAGCCGCCGGCTCCCCGGAAATCGCGAAGTCGTTCAGCCAGGTGTGGCTGCAAGACGGCCTCCGGTGGGCGGAGTTCTCGTTCGCCGGGCCCGACATCCGGCTTCGCGGGATTGACGGTCCATACCTCGCCACGCTCTCGATCACCCCCGGGGCCCGCGGCATCGACCCCACGACCACGTACACGACCCTGGCGTATCACGCGACGGACTTCGACGCGACGGCCACGGTCCCCGCACAACCCTAAAGCGGCCGGAGTCCGTCCGGCCTGCGTGCACGAGGCTCCCCGCCGCGTGCTGCACCGCCTGGGGATCCGACCGCGGAAACGCCTCGGTCAACACTTCCTCGTCGACTCCCGGGTGGCGTTGCGGCACGTCGGCCACGCGGCGATCGGCTCGTCCGATACGGTCCTGGAAATCGGACCGGGGTTGGGGATCCTCACCCGCCTCCTGGCGGAGCGTGCGAGGCACGTCGTGGCCATCGAGGCCGACCGCCGGTTCGGGGCGTACCTGCGCGAGAGCCTGCCCGATGTCGAGGTGATCGAGGGCGACGCGCTCGCGATCGAATGGCCCCGCTTCGATGTCATGGCCTCGAACCTGCCGTACCAGATCTCGTCACCGCTGACGTTCCGCTTGCTCGGCGAGCCGTTCCGTCGCGCCGTCCTGATGTACCAATGGGAGTTCGCACGCCGGATGATCGCAAAGCCCGCGACCTCGGACTACTCGCGGTTGAGCGTCGGCGTATACCGACGGGCCGCCTGCGAGATCCTGGAACGGGTGCCGCGAAACGCGTTTCATCCCCAACCTCGCGTCGACTCCGCTCTCGTGCGGCTCGAACCGCGCCCCGCCCCGTTCCCCATCGGGGATCCGGACCGGTACGACGCGGTCGTCGATGTCCTGTTCAAGCACCGCCGGAAGACGGTCGAGAACGGCCTCCGCCTCGGTTGGAAGGCCGTGGTCGAGTCGCCGGAGGCCCTCGAGGCCGCCCTCCCGACCGTCCCGTTCCGGACGCGGCGCGTCGAGGAGTTGACCCCGGAGGAAATCGGTCGCATCGCCGACGCGGTTCGCTTGGCGAAAGGTTAATGGCACATCCGTCAATCGCTGCATTCCATCTTGCCGTGGGGGACTCGATGGTCCGGAAGAAAACCCTTTCTGAACTCGATCAGGCGGAGATCAAGCTCCAGAGTCTCTTCGAGAAGCGCGACGCCCTGAACGAGGAGGCGCAGCTCCTCCGGCAGGAGCGGGATCTCGTCCACGAGAAGAAGCGGGAGATCGGTGCGAAGCTCCGAGCCCTCAAGGACCGTCGCGCCTCGTTCGCCGGAGAAGCGCGGAAGCACCGGGAGAAGCGGGACGAGCTCCAGGCGAAAGCGAAGGCCCTGATCGAGATGAAACGGAAGCTCCGCGGCTCCGGCACCGCCGATGTCGG
>DASWGO010000107.1:0-3188 GCA_036393695.1 Thermoplasmata archaeon | reverse complement strand
CGCGGGTCCGATTCTCCCGGGATTCCGGGAGACGGCATGGATCCAGAAATCGCCGTACTTCCATCGGGCCGCCAAACATGGCGTTCGGGCGTACGACCTCTACAACCACATGCTCATGCCGGGCCTCTACACCGACCCCGTCGAGGAGTACTGGCATCTCGTCAACCATGTGACCTTGTGGGACGTCGGCGTGGAGCGACAGGTCGAGATCGACGGCCCGGATGGATTCGAGTTCATGCAGATGCTCACGCCGCGGGACATGCAGAAGTGCGCGGTCGGCGAGTGCAAGTACGTGCTCCTGACGACTCCCGACGGCGGGATCATCAACGACCCGGTCCTCCTTCGCCTCGGAGAGAACCATTTCTGGCTCTCGTTGTCGGACTGGGACGTGATTTTCTGGTGCAAGGGGGTCGCGGTCAATGCGGGCCTCGATGTCGTCGTGCGGGAGCCCGATGTGTCGCCCCTCCAGTTGCAAGGCCCGAAGTCGAAGGACGTGATGGCGGCGCTCTTTGGAGAGGATATCCTCGACCTCGAATACTATCACCTGCGGGAAACGGAGCTCGACGGAATCCCGCTCGTCATCACGCGGACGGGCTGGAGCGCAGAACGCGGCTACGAGCTGTACTTGCGCGATTCGAAGTTCGGCGAGAAACTCTGGGATGCGGTCATGGCCGCGGGGGCGAAGTACGACATCCGGCCCATCGCCCCGTCAGAGATTCGTCGGATCGAGGCGGGCATCCTGAACTACAGCTCGGACATCATGCTTGACAACAACCCGTACGAGGTCGGGCTCGGATGGACCGTGGACGAAGACAAGAAATCGGATTATCTCGGCAAAGCGGCGCTCGGCCGAATCAAGGGGGAAGGCGTGAAGCGGAAGCTCGTCGGGATCGAGGTCGAGGGCTCGCCGCTCGGAGCCTGGATCCCGGACTATTGGGACGTCCACGCGGACGGCCGGAAGGTCGGCCACGTCACCTCGTTGACGTACTCGCCGCGGCTCGAGAAGAATATCGGCTATGCGCTCCTGGGGATCGATCACGCGAAGATTGGCACGAGGCTGCGCGTGTCGGCGACGAAAGGGACGCGCGGCGCCACGGTGGTGAAGAAGCCGTTCGTCGACCCGAAGAAAGACATTCCGAAGTCGTGAAGTCGTCCGCGGTCAAGGTTGAAGTAGCGCGCGCGACGTCGGTGCGGGGATGAGCCTGACCCTCGGATCTCGCGTTACGCTGAACGACGGGAACCAGATTCCGGTCCTGGGCCTCGGTATGTGGCAGGCCGGCTCCGGGAAGGCGACCCGGAACGCGGTCGCGGTCGCCCTCCAGATCGGATATCGCCTGTTCGATACCGCGAAGCTGTACGGGAACGAACGCGATCTCGGAGTCGCGGTCCGGGAGAGCGGGATCCCGCGGAAAGAGGTCTTCGTCACGACGAAGCTCTGGAACAACGACCATGGATACGAGTCGGCCTTGCGGGCGTTCGAGAAGAGTCGCCGCGACCTCGGCCTCGATTATGTCGACTTGTACCTCATCCACTGGCCGGTACCGGGCCTGCGACCCGAATCGTGGAAGGCGTTGCTCAAGATCCACGACGAGGGGCTCGCCCGCTCGGTCGGCGTCAGTAACTACACGATTCGCCACCTTGAAGAGTTGCTCCCGGCAACACCGATTCCACCCGCCGTGAACCAAGTCGAATTCCATCCCTTCCTGTACCAGAAGGACCTGCTCGAGTTCTGCGTGAAGCATCGAATTCAGCTCGAGGCGTACAGTCCTCTCACGCGCGGACATCGACTCAACCATCCCATCATCACGCAGGTCGCTGCAAAGTACGCGCGGACGCCGGCTCAGGTCCTGATTCGATGGAGCTTACAGCACGGGCTCGTCGTCATTCCGAAGTCGATACGCCCGGACCGCATTCGAGAGAACGCGGCCGTCTTCGACTTCGAGTTGAAGCGAGAGGACATGGACCGCCTCGACTCGCTCGATGAGAGCTCGCACGTGGCGTGGAATCCCGAAGACCTGCCGTGACGATTCCGACATCCCGCCCATTTGGGGGAGGCTTTACCCGCGAGCCGTGATTCCCCGCCGTGGTTCGTCCGAACTATGAACTCCCGGACGATCTCGGCCCCGCGTCTCTCGCGGATCGTCGGAGGTTCTACCGTGAATTGATGGACTTCCGCTCCGCGGCGAAGTGGATGGCGGGTCCCAACGGCGAGCGGGTGTACGCTCTCATCCTCGGAAGGCATTCCGGAATTTATCCCCGGCGCTTCCGGCACCTGAAGAACGTTCCCCTGATCGTCGACGAGGCCCGCGACGTGGAGGACCTTCGTCCCTATCTCGTGAAGTACCTGCCGGAAGGCCTCTACTACGATCGGAATGTGTACACATCCTTGGATGCGGCCCGGAAGGCTCGCCTCGACTATGCGCGCGCCTGGCGGAGTCCCCTGTTCCGGGGACAAGAGCTCGCATTCGACTTGGATCCGGAGAACCTGGACTGCCCGATCCACGGAGACATCGAGGCGAAGATGCGCCGCCATCAGGGCCTGTCGTTCTGCGATTGGGAGTTCGAAGAGGTCCGTCGTCAGGCGGTCGCGTTGTACGACGAGCTCTCCGAACAATGGACCCAGCTAAAGGTCGTCTACTCCGGCCGCGGATTCCATGTCCACGTCTTCGACGACGACGCCTTTCGCTTGTCGCGGAAGGAGCGAACCCGGATCGCCGCGCGGTTCGCGCAACGATATGCGATCGACGAATGGGTCACATCCGGCGAGATGCGGCTCATCCGCGTCCCGTATTCCCTTCACGGGATGGTCTCTCGGATCGTCATCCCGCTCCCTCGCGGTGATGTGTCGAAGTTCCGCTACGACGACCCTCGGACGGTCCCGCGACTCTAGCCGCAGCCTACTTCTTCGCCTTCTTTTCTTTGCGGCCGGCGTAATAGGCTTTCTTCTTCGCGGCCTTCTTCGATTTCTTCTTCTTGACCATCGACGTCCGCATGGGCCGCGGGGATTGAAGCCTTTCGCCTTCCGGGATGTAGGCGATCCCCTGGATCTCGACCTTCATGCCGAGGAGCAGATCCGCGCGGACCGTCGCCCGAGCCGGTCGGGGTTCTGCGGCGAAGGATTCCGAGTACACTTCGTTCATCCCGCGAAAGTCCTCGAGGTCCTTCAGATACACGGTCGTCGAGAGGAC
>DASWGO010000106.1:0-1959 GCA_036393695.1 Thermoplasmata archaeon | reverse complement strand
GAACGTGGACGGGTCCGGGTCCATGACCATGTCGGACTCGTGGATCTCCTTGAATCCCTTGATCGACGAGCCGTCCAGCTTGCCGACGCCTCGCTTGAATTCCTCGGCCCCGAGGGACGTCGACGGAATCGTGATGTGCTGGAGCGCACCGAGCAGGTCCACGAACTGGAGGTCGATCCATCGGATCCCCTCGGTCTCGATTCGCTTCAGCACCGACGCCACGGTCATCTTCTTCGACTTCGCCGGGGTACTCGCAGAAATCGCCATCGCCTTCCCGCCTGGACGGAGCCACCGTTCCGTCCGTTGCTTAGGCAGAAATTTGAACATATATAAACTGTTCCGACATGAAATCGTACGAATGACCGAAATCTTGATAGAGAACGAAACAATGTTCGGGAGGCCCGCGGGAGCGTCGTACATTCCACGCATACGACCGACGCGGGCGGCGATTCGATGGCGGGACCTACGACCCTCGACGAACTCGATGTGAAGATCCTTCGGCTCTTGAACGCGGACGCGCGGAAGTCCTATCGGGACATCGCGAAGGCAACGGACGCGAGCATCAGCACCGTCTCAAGTCGGGTCCGAAAACTCGAAGACCTCGGCGTGATCACGGGATACGTGCCCGTCCTAAACGAAGCCCGACTCGGCTACGACGTCCTCGCGGTCGTCGGCGTCAAGATCCACAAAGGCAAGCTCCTCGAGGTCCAGCGGCGAATCGCGAAAGACGACCGCGTGACGCACGTCTACGATGTGACGGGAGAATGGGACTCGATCGTCGTCGTGCGACTGAAGAACACGCGGGAGCTCGACGCCTTCATCAAGCGCCTCGGTTCGATGGACTACGTCGAGAACACGTACACGCAGGTCGTCCTCAACGTCGTCAAGGAAGAGCGACGAGTCCTCGTCTAGATCGGACGATCGGCTAGAGGTTCATCACGACGACGTCTTTCACGGCGCGCATGCCCTGGAAGGGCAAGATCAGACGGCCCTCGGGGTCCGTCTTCATGCCTTTCTTCGGCACGTTCTCGGCCGGAAGCACGAGGACGTCGGACAGCTTCCCGCTCTTCGTGTTCACGATGAAGTTCTCGATGGTCCCCAGGATCTGACCGTCGTTCGTCATCACGGTCTTGCCCCGAAGCTCGGTGGCAAACTTTTTCATCCCATCACCCGCATCGGTGAGGGTCCCCCCGCGGCACCGCCACGATGGGACCCATCCCTTTGTCTGACAGACATCTGACGCGCTGTATATGAAGATTCCGCCGCGATCGACCGACTCACGAGGAGGGACGCCATCCCGGCGGCGGGGACGGGATCATCGCGCGGATGCTCTTTACATACGGGAGCACGGCGCCGAAGGTCCCCAAGACGACCGCAACGAGGAGAATCCACCATCCGAGCCCCGGGCCCCACGACCATACCGCGGCCGGCCCTGACGTGGCCTGGGCGCCCCAGAACCCGCCGATCGTAAACATGCTCACATCCGTCGTTGCGGCGCCGGGAATCGCGACGATGGGGTAGAAGAGCGCGATGAGCGCGACGCCGAGGACGATGAGGCTGACGATTAGAAGGCTCAGGGTCGGCATCGTCCGGCCATATTCCATCGAGAACAGGGCCAGGACGACCGCGAGGACGACGAACAAAACAAGGTCCAGGAGGTACGCGGTGCCAAGCGCGCTGCCGACAGCACGGAACGTCAGCCCGGCCAGAACAGGCTGGGACGAGGCATACGGCAGAATCGACGTCCCGTCCCAAGCTCCGCCGCGATAGCCGTCTGTCGTAGTCGTCGTCCACGAGAAGGAAGTAATGTCTTGGGCCGTTCCCGCAACCCGACCGAGCGACCAGAATGGTAAGGCGAGGGACACGAGGACGAGGACGGCCGCAAGGCCGAGCGCGATCCGGGAAGGCCCGAGCGCGAGCACCCGGTTGACCCATGTTCGCCAGAGCGATCCGGGGGGC
>DASWGO010000105.1:0-5333 GCA_036393695.1 Thermoplasmata archaeon | reverse complement strand
CGCGCGAGAATACGAGTTCCTCGCGGCGCTCTGGCGAATCGTCCGATTCTTGCGGGTCATCGGGGACGCCCGGATCAATTCGGGCAAGCAGGATTTGGTCCACTTCGTCGAGTGGGCCCATCGAACCACGGGCTTGGAGCGCGCGACCGTCTACTACCAGCTCTTCCCCGCCCACCAGATCATCGGGCCGGGCTACGCGTCGACGTACGCGATCATCGGCGAGCGGATCCGTGAGCTGCAGCAGGACGCCCTGAAACGTGGGAAGAGCCTCCGCGACTTCAACGCATACGCGAGCTCGATCGGGTGGCCGCCCAAGTCGGTCTTCGAGGCCAACCTCGAAGCATGGGTCCGCTCCGACTGAGACCGATCACGACTCGAATTTCAAATCGATGGAATCCTTTATGCACGCATCCGCGATTGCCGCGCGCCTCCCCCGATGACATGAGGGTTTGGGACTCACCATGGCGGTTCGGAAGAGGACTCGAAACAAGGCGGCCCGGAAACCGTCCGCCCCGCGGAAGAAACGCTACGAGATGGCGCTCATCCAGCGCGGTGCGCGTCTCCGAAGGTCCCCGTTCTTCGACAAGACGTGGGAGGCAGGCTGCAAGGCCTACACGGTGTACAATCACACCTTCCTCCCCAGTTACTACGACGATCCGGTGAACGAATACTGGCACTTGCTCAAACACGTCGCCCTGTGGGACGTGGCGGTCGAACGGAACGTCGAGATCAGCGGTCCCGACGGACTCGCGTTCATGCAGCTCCTCACCCCGCGGGACATGACGAAGTGCCAGGTCGGCCAGGGGAAGTACGTCCTCATCACGGACGAGGACGGCGGCATCTTGAACGATCCCGTCCTCCTCCGCCTCGAGGAGAACCGGTTCTGGATCGCCCTCGCGGACAGCGACATCCTCCTCTGGGCGAAGGGCGTCGCGCGTCACGCCGGCATGAAGGTGACAATCCGGGAGCCGGATGCCTCGCCGCTCCAGGTCCAAGGTCCGAAGTCGAAAGCCCTGATGTCGGATTTGTTCGGCGAGAAGGTCACGTCCATGCCGTATTACTTCTTTCTCAGGGCGGAGCTCGACGGGATCCCCCTCCTCGTCACTCGCACCGGTTGGACCGGCGAGGTCGGATACGAGCTGTATCTGCTCGACGGTTCTCAGGGCGGGCATCTCTGGGACACGGTCGTCAAGGCGGGGAAGAAGTACAACCTCCGGCCCACGGGTCCCTCGGATATCCGCCGCATCGAGGCGGGCATCCTGAACTACGGCGCGGACATGACAATCGAGAACAACCCGTACGAAGTCGGACTCGGGTGGACCGTCGACCTCGACAAGCCGGGCGACTTCATCGGCAAAGCCGCCCTCGAGCGCATCAAGGACGAAGGCCCGAAGTGGAAACTGGTCGGGATTGAGATCGACGGCAAGCCCATCGAATTCAACATGACGAAATGGACCGTGACCGCCCGGGGAAGACCGGTCGGCCGGGTCACGTCCGCAATCCACTCCCCGCGGCTGAAGGCGAACATTGGGTACGCGATGTTGCCCATCGTACACGCCGACATCGGCACGGAACTCACGGTCAATCAACCGGACGGCGCCCGGACCGCGACGGTCGTCAAGAAGCCGTTCCTCGACCCGGGCAAAGAAATCCCGAAGGCGTAGGACTTCCGGTCCGTCCCACGAATTGTAGGCAAAAAAATCAGATGCGCGAACGAGAGCGGCCGCTTTAACCAACCCCCCAGAATGCAGGGCCCGTGGAGGCCCCGAAGGCCAAGGCAAAGGTTGTCGTGGTCGGCGACGCTGGGGTCGGGAAACGAAGTTTGGTGCGTCGCTCTGCGTTTGATCCCTATGCCGACCGATACCTGGAATCCTTCGGAGCGAAGGTGTCGAAGAAGGAAATCCTCCTCCCGGTGCGCCTACGAGACGGGACGGTCCTCGATCTGATCTTGTGGACCGTCGGGGCGGGCGCATTGAATGGACGTGGTCGGACGTTCGCGGCCCGGGCCGTCGGGATTTTCGCGGTATGTGACGCCGCCCGCCGCGACAGCCTGGTCCACCTGGCGGACTTCATTCGAATCGTCTTCGCCGTTTCGGGCGAGATCCCCGTGGTCGTCATCGTGAACAATTGGGACATGGAAGCGGACCGCGCAATCGGGGTCGAGGAGGTAGCCGCGTTCTCGCAGGCGTACGGTTCTGAGTTCTTCCTGATCTCCGCGACAGGCGACCAGGTTGAAGCGGCCTTCCAATCTCTTGGCGAGCGGATCGTGGTGTTCCGACGCGCGAAGGCCGAACGAGAGAGTCAGGGACCGCCGTAGACCGGGATCGCTGCACCCGTAATCGGTGCGGCGTCCTCCGAGCACAGCCAGCGGATCACGCGCGCGACCTGATCCGTCTTGACCCACTTCGAGAAGTTCGCCTTCGGCATCGCTTCGCGATTCGACGGCGTGTCCATGATCCGCGGCATGACGCAGTTCACCCGCACGTTCGCGGGCTTGAGCTCCCGCGCTAAGCTCTCCGTCAGGCGGTTCACCCCCGACTTGCTCGCGGAGTACAGAAACGATTCTTCGTCTCCCTGAATGGCCGCCTCGCTGGAGACGCTCACGATCGCGCCTCCCTTTGCCGCTCGCATCGAGGGGACGACGGCCTTGCACGCGAGGAACGCGGACTTGAGGTTCAACGCGATCGCCCGATCGAAGTCCTCCGAGGACGTGTCTTCGACGGGACCCGCCATGTACCCGCCGATCGTGTTGACGAGGACGTCGATCCGTTTGAGTCGTGTGAGGATTTCTTTCGCGACTCGGTCCATCTCTCCCGCTTGTGTGACGTCCGCTTTAAGGAGCGTCACGTTCTTGCCTAGGGCTCCGAGGACCTTCTCGAAGTACGGGATCTCGCGGTCCAACAGATACACGGCCGCCACGGTGGCGCCCGTTTCCGCGAAGGCTTTGCACACGGAGGAGCCGAGGTAGCCCGTTCCGCCAGTCACGACGACGACTTTTCCGTCCAACCCGCCACCCGCCACCGATACGCCGTCGCGTTTCATGAGTCTGGTGGCTTCCGACCAAACCGGGAAATCCCGGGGAAGCGATTCCGGGCGCGTGACGGACGAGGTCCGCGAGGCGTTCGTCGCCCGCGTGAAGGCGATCGACCCGGTCTTCAAACGAGGGGACCTGGAGCGTTTCTGGTGGATGCTGCGCGAGCTGGTGGCCATGGCCCCCGAGCGCCGCGACCTCTCCCAGAAGAAGTCTCACTACCTCGCGAGCTTGGCGGTGCGGTCCCTCGGACGTGACGATCCGCGATCCGCCGTCGCCTTCCTGGACTACGCGGACCGCTCGATCGACCCGAGCCACCTCACCCCGTTCCTCGTCGATGAGCGGGTCGACTTCCGTCGGCAAGCCGATGTGATCCTGAAAGCCCGAAGGCCTCGCTAACGGGATGGGCTACGCGGTTCCGGATTGCAGAATCCGGGCGATCCGTTCTCCGCGAAGCGGTTGGCTGGCGCGGCCCATCCCGGGAAAATCGATCGTCCGAACGTCGATCCCCTTGAGGTCCGCAGCATACCCGACAACCGACTGTCGGTACTCCAGCGAAAGAAGGTCGACGACGAGGCGGGGATGAATCGAGTCCAGATAGGCGGCGAGGATCTGGGGGAGACCGCGGTCGTGCCACCAGCGATTCATCTTGCCGAACGGTGGCGTCGGCTCGGCCATCGACAGGGCGTATGCGGGGACGGTGTCCCGCGAGGCCACCAATCCGCGGAGTCCCGAGGCGATGACGATTTCGACGTTCGGGGCGCGCTGCGCCCAAGCTTCCTCGGGGATGCTCATGTACATGTTGCCCTGGAAGCGACGGGCCGCCGGAAGGAGTCCACCCGGACGCACGGACCCTTTCGGGCTCTTGTGAAGGACCTCTTCCCGGAGCCCCTCGAGCTTCGCTCGGATCGTGGCGGGAAGGGCGGCCGCGATCGAGTCGATCTCGGGAGCATCGGACGACCCGCCCCTCGCCTTGCGGGTGCTCTCGGGAATCAACACGACAATCTCCGGTTTCGCCATCGAACTCGGGAAGGCGGCATCGTGCATTAGGTCTTGCGACAACATGGAATCGAGATCGCGCGGTTCGGTTCCTAGCGTGCCGCCGCCTTGGTCCCGGTGCCTACGACGTTGGATTTCGTCGCCAGCCACCGAGCGACGACATCCTCATGGCCCCGCGCGTAGGTGGTCGCCGGCAGGGTCCGAGGATACTGCCACGATAACTCCGTATACCACGGCGGTACCTGGAGCTCGTATTCTTTCGGCGGCGTCCCATCGACGAAGAACCAGATGTCGTAGTGCTTCTCTCCAGGGGCCATCTTGGACGGATAGAAGTCCACCTCCGACCGAGGCTCGGAGTACCGGAGCCCTGGAATCCTCAGGATCTCCTCGCCAATCCTCCGCGCGGCTTCCCGCGGATCCTCGCCGAGCTTCAGGTGGGTGGCCGGAACGGTCCACCCCCATCCGTGGGTCTGGCGTCGTTCTGGCTCTAACCCGGCAAGCGCTTCCCATTGCGGGTCGTCCGCGTACTTGCCCAGGAGGATCTGACCGCGACGGGTGACGAACAGGTATGCGCAGACGCACATCCCGCCGGGCGGGACCTGCTCAAATCCCAAGGGCGGGGCTTGCTTCATGAGCCAAAGAAACGGACCCGTGCCGGGCACGAATTAGGGAGGACGCACCACGACAAAGGCCTTGCGGTCCAAACAGATAAGAGCCGCGCGGGCGTGGCCGTCCAACGATGACTCGGCAACCGCGGAAGCGCAAGTACAAGCGACTCTTCCTCGCCGCCGATCTCCACGGGTCCGAAGTCACCTTTCGGAAGTTTCTGGGCGCCGCCACGTTCTACGATGCGGACGCCCTCTTCATTGGAGGGGATCTGACCGCCAAATCGATCACCCCGATCGTGCAGCAGAGAGACGGCCGCTACCAGACCCGCCTCGCGGGCGGAGCTCGCGACAACCTCGCCGAGGCCGACTTGGCGCCCATTGAGAAAGCGATCGCGGACTCCGGCCCGTATCCGGTCCGGATGACGGAGGACGAGTACGCCCGCTTCCGAGCGAATCCGGAAAAGGTCGAGTCTCTGTTCACCGACCGGATGATCGACCAAATTCGGCGATGGACCGAAATGGCCGAGAAGCACCTAGCCCGGCTCGACATCCCGTTGTACTGGATCGGCGGCAACGACGACAAGTCCGAAGCCCTCTTGCAGGCGGAATCAACGCCTCACGTCCACTTTATCGACGAGAAGGTGGTCCGGTTCGATGAGGACCACGAGATCCTGGGATTCGGATGGACGAATCCG
>DASWGO010000104.1:0-3727 GCA_036393695.1 Thermoplasmata archaeon | reverse complement strand
GGCGACATGGGGAGCACGTGAACAAGGTATCTGTAGGGGAACCTGCAGATGGATCACCTCCTAAGAGCCATCAAGCCAAAGGAGGCCTTGGCAAGGTAGAAAGGGCCTCTGCTTCCCGATCGCGAACGTCTAATCCACTCCTTTTTGGGGTTACGTCCGAGCGCACCCGCTCGATAGTTTCGCTCATCTCCTCCCGTCGACCAGATGACCTCTCTTTCAGATTCCACTCACGGCACAAGGGATGAGCAGGGCGTACCTGGTCGGAGCGTTGCATGATGGCACCGTTCGCGAGAGAACGATTCGGATTTGCCAACGTGAGTACGCGTACGTCCTCTTCGTCAAGCGGTTGATTGAGGACATGGGATGGCGGGCATGGGTCTATCGGGAGGGAAAGACCCGCAATCTGTACGTAGTGGAATTCTCTAGGGCCGTTCTCGAAGATTCGGCTATTCGTTCTCGACTTGAGCGCATTGACTATTGTCGAGGATACTTTGATGCCGAGGGCGGAGTTCCTGCAGACCGTGAAGCAGATCCATATCTCTATTCGCGCAAAAGAATCGCAGCGACCTCTGCGGGCTGCGTGCTATACTTTTGAATCTCGGGATTAGCTGCGGCAAGCTCCACAACCCCAGCAGGCGAGCTGATCCGGATTATTGGCGTTTTTACGTTAGCCGCGCTTCCATTCTGCGTTTCGGCACAACCGTTGGATCTTGGCACCCTCGCAAGGCCAAAATTCTGAGAGGAATGCTTAGCGACCAAGTGCGAATGGCCGACCCGGCCGTATTCTTTCCCGAATGAAGAACGGACGCGCCTTGATATAACGACGTTATACTCGGAGGACCATGGCCGACACGCCGTTGCTCAGGGAGCTCCTCGCCGCGAACGCCGAATACGCCCGCACCTTCGACCGAAGCAAGCTCCCGTTGCCGCCCGCGAAGAAACTCGCGATCCTCGCGTGCATGGACGCGCGTATTGACGTGCACGCGCTCACCGGCCTCCGGGAGGGGGACGCCCACGTCATCCGGAACGCGGGAGGGATTGCGACGGAGGACGCCCTCCGTTCCTTCATCATCTCGAACGAGCTGCTCGGAACGAAGGAGTTCCTCGTGATTAACCACACCGACTGCGGTATGCTGACGTTCAAGGACAAGGACCTCCAGGACACCCTGACGAAGAAATACCACACCAACGCGTCGAAGATTAATTTCCATGCGTTTGGGGACCTCGAGGAGAATGTCCGCACGCAGGTCGAACGGATTCGCACAAACCCGTTCATCCCGAAGAACATTTCCGTGACGGGGTTCGTCTACGATGTGAAGAGTGGGAAACTGAACCCGGTCCCGTGAAGCCGCCGCTGAAGATTGGGGCGAAACCCATACGGTTGCAGTCGCGGAGTTGTACCATCCCAAGCGCACGCCGGATTGCCTCTCTGAATCATGAGTTGGCCGGAAAGTCTCGGCCCGAGCCTGCGCTCACGCCTCGACAGGATCGGACGCCGTGGTCGGTGCCGGCTCGATTTCCGACGCTTCGGAATGGGCTTTGCTGAACCAAGGAGCCCGGACCTGGCCCATCAGCTCCCGCCATTCCGCGGGCATCGGCCGGCCCTCCTCGTCGCGGCGGAACCAGTCCACAACCGCCTGCACGTCCGTGCCACTGCCGTTGAACGTCACGAGGATCGCGTTCCGCACGTTCGCCGCGGCCTCGGCCGCGATGCGGTTCTCGAACACCGCCGCATACGGATTCTTCGACATCCACCAAATCACGAGGAACATCGTCTTGCCGGGGGAATGAGGCTCGTTTTTCCGCGTCATCGCGGTCAGAATCCTGCGGCTGCTCACCGGGTGGGCGCTGAGTGAGGAGGTCGCGGGCCGGGGAAAAGGCCGTTGTCAACGCGTGGTGCTCGCGTTGACAAATGTGTCACCGGCTCGTGGTTCCACCGCCAACGATGCGCCGTCGCTGACCGAGCCGCCTCACTTCGTCCCCGTTACGATGACGCCCTCGCACGGGATCTGGATCCCTTTGCCCGATTTCCACTTTCGCAGATTCTCGCGAGTCTTCGCGAGGATTTTTTTCTGCACCGAAGAATCTTCTTCCTTGATGGAGTGACCGTGCGGCGTTCCTTCGACCAGGATTTCGATGTATTCGTTTTCGTCCTTGAACGCCATCATGTGCGTCCGTCGCTCCTCTTGTACTTCCCCGAACCCCGCATCCCCGAGGAGCTTCGCCAGCTCTCCCGGCCCCCCGAGCTCGAACGGCGTCGGCAGGTACCCGGTCTCATCCGGCTCGGCAAACTCGAGCATCGCCGAGACGACGACATTCAGGGCGGTCGCCTTCTCCGCGGAGCTCCAGACCGCGACGCCGATGCGTCCTTTCGGCCGGAGTACGCGATAGGCTTCCCTCGCGACCGTCTCCGGATTCGCGAAGCTCTGGAACCCGAAACGGCTCGTGGCGAGATCGAACGACTCCTTCGGAAAGTCGAGCTTCTCCGCGTCCATCGTAAGGAACGTGACGCCGGGGATCCGCCGCTCCTTCGCGATTCGCGTGGCGAGCTGGACCATTTCCTCGGAGAGATCGATGCCCACGACCCGGCCATCCGGACCGACCAGGCGGGCGATGCTCATCGCGGGCTCGCCGGGACCCGTCGCCAGGTCGAGCGCCGCTTCCCGAATCTTCGGACTCACACGGGCGAGCAGGTCGAAGCCGTACGGCTCGAAGATCCGCAGGAGTTTGAGGTACTTCTCCCCCGTTGCGTTCCACGCGGTCCGGCTCGGTTCTCTGTAGGTTTCGTCGGCGGATCCGGTCACAGCCACCCTTTTCGATGCATCCACCATGCGAGGATTCCGGTCGGGACTCCCATCAGCAGCAGCGCAAGATAGAGCCCTTCCGCCGCGTTGAACCCGAAGAACGCGACGTTCATCCCGAACGCGCTCGAGACGATGGCGATCGGCAGGGTGATCGTGAAGATGACGGTAAGGACTTTGATCACCTCGTTGGACTGGTTCGACACGAGGGTCGCCTGGACTTCCATCAGGCTCCCCGTGATTTCTCGATACGCATCGAGGGTGTCCAAGACGCTAATCATGTGGTCCTGGACGTCCCGCAGGTAGTTGCGCATCTCCTTGCGGAAGAGGGGGACTTCGAGGCGGCTCAAGACCCCGAAGATATCCCGCTGCGGCCGCAGGTCATTGCGGAGGCGGACCAGGTCCGTCCGGACATCGTGGAGATGCGCGATCCCCGTCCCACTCGGTCGCGCGACGATCTGCTCCTCGAGCTGATCCAAGAGGGACTGGAACCGGTCCAGGTGAGGAAAATACGAGTCCACGAGGACGTCGAGGATCGTGTACGCGAGGAAATCCGCCCCCGCCTTCAGGATGCGGGGGGTCCTCTTTCGAAGACGGATGCGGATATCCTCGAGCTGCGGGAACACCTTGTCGTGGATCGTGACGACGAACTTCCTCCCGAGGAAGATCGACAGCTGATCCGTCTCGATTTCTTCCGTCCAGACGATCGTTCGGACGACGATGAACACGGTGTCGTCGTACACTTCCACTTTCGGATGGAGGTCCTCATTCTGGGCGTCCTCCAAGGCGAGCGGGTGGAATCCGAAGAGCGTCTCGAGCTCGTCGA
The DNA here is from genome assembly GCA_036393695.1 of Thermoplasmata archaeon. Taxonomy (GTDB): domain Archaea; phylum Thermoplasmatota; class Thermoplasmata; order RBG-16-68-12; family RBG-16-68-12; genus RBG-16-68-12. The sequence continues at coordinate 100 of DASWGO010000104.1, read as the reverse complement.
GCGTCCGCTCGTCCGGATCGACGACGTTCACCCAGGTGACGGCGTATTTCTCGACGAGTTCCCGACACCGGCCGATCGAGGCGTCTGGCTCCTCGAGGAA
>DASWGO010000103.1:0-3234 GCA_036393695.1 Thermoplasmata archaeon | reverse complement strand
GGGCTCGACCGGATTCGAACCGGTGACCTTCGCCATGTCAAGGCGATGTCATAGCCACTAGACCACGAGCCCGCGCCGCGGCCTAACCCCGCGGCTCGCTTAAGACTTTCTCCGCCTACTCCTTGGCGCCCACAGAATCGTGAGCAAGTTCCCCCGACGTCCGACTTGGGTTCGTCGGGATCTGTTACGCTCGCAACGCCCGCAGCGCCGCGGCCGCCGCCCGCGCGACGGATTTCCGAGGATCGTGAGTTGCCTTCTCCAGCGCGCGTGCGGCCCGTCGGTCCCCGATCGCTCCGAGCGCCGTTGCGGACGCCTGACGCACATACCATCGCGGGTCGTCGAGCGCGCGCACGAGGGCCGGGACCGCACGAGGCTCTTCGAACTTGCCGAGCACGCCCGCGGCAATCACGCGCACTCCACCGGACTCGTCCTCCAGGAGGCGCGCGATCTTTGGCACGGCGTCCATCGCTTCGAGCCGCAGCAATGCGATCATCGCAGCCCGCCGCGCGGTCATCGCGGGATCCGCGAGCGCGCGGATCAGTCGCGAGACGGCCCGGGAATCCCCGATCCGGCCGAGTGCATCGGCCGCTCCCGAGCGCTCGGTCGCGGTCCGCGAGCTTTTCAGGGTTTGGAGGAGAGGCGGGACCGCAATCGGGCCCAAACGGGCGAGGAGGACGACGGCTCGGTTGCGGGCCGTCAGGTACCGCCAACGGAGGGCGGGAAGGAGCAGCTCGAGGCTCCGCATATCACGGCGTCGGACGAGGACCTCGGCACGACGAAGAACGCTCCGCCAATCCGCCGGAGCGCAGACCATCGTCGGCGCTCACTTGGTCAAGACGGAGACGATGGCCCGACAGAACGCGGGAAGATCGTCTGGGAAACGCGACGTGATGAGGTTCCCGTCGACCACACATTCCTTGTCGACCCAGTCCGCGCCCGCATTCAGACAGTCGTCCCGCACGCTTGCGTACGAGGTCATCCGACGGCCTTTGACGATCCCCGCGCTAATCGGCACCCACGCCGCGTGGCAGATTGCTGCGACGACTTTGCGACCCTCGTCCATCGAGCGGACGAACGACAGGATTTCCTTGTGCTGGCGCATCCGATCCGGGCCCGCGACGCCCCCGGGGATCACGACGGCGTCGAAATCCTTCGCCTTCAGGTTGGCGGCCGTCACGTCGACCTCGCACGGGTACGAGTGCTTCGATGTATAGGTCCGCTTCTCGTGACCTGCGAGGACCACCTCGGCCCCTTCTTCCACGAGCCTGTAGTATGGCACCCAGAGCTCGACATCCTCGTATCCATCTTCCGCGAGCACGACGACTTTTCTTCCTCCCAGCGTCATGGGTAGGCCATCACGGACCGCGGTCAAATCCCTTGCGCATGGGTCGCGGCCGGGGGATTCGACCAAAATCGATATGAGGGGTGACGGCCTCGGTCCGCGCCGAGGGAGGTACTCGATGACGTCGAAGGACAACTTCGAGTTCGCACACGAGCACCGCCACGAGGTCGCCTGGATGTCGCAGAACACGAACACGCTCCCCGTCCATCCATCGATCCTCGACGCCATCCGCACGAGCGCCGACGAGCGCGAGTTCAACCTCTACCCGCGGAAGGCGGGGGTCTCTGGGCTCTCGGAGGCGATCAAGGATGACCTGGGCCTCGACGACGCCGACATGATCCTGACGAACGGCGGAATCGAAGGAGAGTACATCGCGACCCGTGCCCTCCTGAAGGCGGGTGACGAGGCGCTCTCGACGGACCCCTCGTTCCTCCCGATTCACGACCAAGTCGCCATGACGGGAGCTCACGCGATCGAGGTCGACATCTACCGCAAGCCGTACGTCCTCACGCCGGACCTCGCGCTCGAATCGATCACACCCGCGACGAAGATGCTCCTCGCGATCGACCCGAACAATCCTCTCGGGTCCGGCTATTCGCCGTCTCAGGTCAAAGGGCTCGCCGAGATCGCAAGAGACCACGGCGCTTGGTTGATCGACGACATCACCTATCGAGACTTCAACGCGGATCACGTCCTCGCCACGGACTTCTACCCGGAGAGGACCCTCCTGTCCTATTCTTTCAGCAAGGCACCGGGCCTCGCGGGTCTTCGGATCGGAGCGATCATTGGACCGGCGGATGCGATTCAGACGCTGCGGCGATTCGACACGAACGTCCTCGGAGTGAACGTGCTCGCGCAGCGAGCCGCGCTCGCCGCGCTCAAGACCAAGAAGGAATGGCTCCCGGGGATCCGGCGAATCTGCGGGAAGAATCAGGAGACGATCCGGCACGCGGTCGGGAAGGTCGACGGCGCCTCCCTTCCGGTCTATCCCTCCAGGGCGAACATGTTCGTGATCGACCTCGCTTCGACCGGCGCAAAGCCGGAAATCGTCGAGGAACGCCTGCTGTTCGACCACCTCGTCCACACCCGCGCCGGGTCGTATCTCTCGAAGAAACACGGGGGCGAGTTCCTCCGCGTGTCATTCACGGTGTCGGAGGCCGATTGCAAGCGCTTCGCGGACTCGTTCCCCGCGGTCATGGACAAGCTCGCTAGGTAGTCTCCGACAGGCTCATAGCGGCCGACGCATCTGGGGGGAACATGGGATTTCTGCAGGAGCTCGCAGGCCGCGTAGAGGAAGTGGCCGCGGCCGGCGGCAAGTTCGCCGACGCGTTCGTTCGGACGGCAGGAGCCACGGTCTCCAGTGCCCTAGTGTTCATGGAGCGCGAAATCGGGTACGCGCAAAAGGCCGCGAAGAAACGGAGCGGCGAGAACACGGAAAGCCGCAAAGGCCCGAGCCGCAAGTAGACCTCTTGATACGGACGCCTACAATCGGTCGGCGCGCCGCATTCCTTCCGTTGCGCCTACGATCCGTCTTGTGATTCGTCCCCTTCGGGGTTGGGAGAGAGCCAAGCGCGCCTTCCTGTGGGCTCTGGCATGGCCGCCGCCGTGGCCATCACGGTCTTTGCCTCCCTTGGCCGAGGTGCATGTTTCTTGGGTCGGAGGGTCTTGACCTTCTCGTTCGGCGGATTCCGAAGATGTAACTCTGCCTTCTGGATGTCGTCGAACTCACGGTTGCATGAACATTTGTAAATCGTTCGTTCCTCGACATAGATGCTGTGCGCTTTCATGTCATCCCGAGGCTTCCGATTCATGCCTCCCGCACTTATAGTATTCCGAGTGAGTATCGCGTTTTGGAGAGAAAGGCCGAGCTTCGAAGCGTAAGCGAGCTCGAG
>DASWGO010000102.1:0-3255 GCA_036393695.1 Thermoplasmata archaeon | reverse complement strand
ACGACGAAGTCCGCATTGATTGCGACGGCCACGAGGATGTATTCCTTCGTGTTGATCGGTGCCCGGACGTTCCGAAGGACCCATAAGTTGTCGTTGTTGAGGTACGCCCAGACGGAATAGAGGAACGTCCCCGTTTGCCAGACCAGCGCCGATAACGTCGTGACGATCATGAAGACCCCGGGGATGAGGGAGAACTTCGTCGGGGCACGCGTCCTCGCGAGATGGATCGTGATGAGCATGATCGCAAGACCCGCGAGGAGTTGATTCGCGCCACCGAAGTACAACCAGAGGGCCCACCAGCTCCCGGTGACCGCGAACGCCCATGGGATGCCGAGGCCGACCACCGTCGAGATGTGCTTGTTGCCGAACATGTGGAACCGGCCTTCGCTCCAGGTTTCCGCGGCGACGAGGCGGAAGAATCGCGTGACGAGCGCCTGAACCGTGAGCGCATAGATGATGAGGACGAGCCCGAAGAAGGTCGTCAGGACCGGAGCCGTCAGACCGCCGAGGAACGGCGTCGTGAGCGTGACCGCGCCCGCGACCCAAGCGGCGACATTCGTGCGGCCGACGAAGAAGCTCGGGGCGAGGACCATGTATGCGATCAGGGAGGCGAGCGCCAAGAGACCTTCCGAGAGCATCGCTCCGCCGCCGACCGGAAGGGCGTCCGTCTCGATGTCCAGCTGCTTCGACGACGACGAGCTGCTCACGAGACTGTGCCAGCCGGAGATCGCGCCGCAGGCAATCGCGACGAACAGGATCGGCCAGATGGGCCCGAGGATTCCCTGGGGATCGAACCAGAACGGGCCGGCCGGCATCTGAACATTGATCGGCGCGGGCGCCCTCGGCAACGTCAAGCCCAAGAAGCTGGCGCCCCAGAACGGAGTCATGAGCGCTCCGAAGAGAATCAAGAGGATGGCCGCGTACGCCGGGTAGAATGCGAGGTAGTTCGTCGGCTGGACGAACATCGGCGTCGGTAGGACCGCGGCTGCGTACAGGATGACGGCGGCTACGAACGCCCAGATCGGGATGTTCCACACCCCGAAACCAAGCGTGATCGGAAAAGCCACGCCCAGGTAGATGCTGAAGATGACCAACGCGAGGCCGATTCCGGTGACCGCGAAGACGTTCATCTTGACCCGATACAGGAGCTGGCCGCAGAGCAGGCCGGCGACGAGGATGCCGACCGTCGCGACGAATGTCCCTGGGAACGCGTTCCAGAACGAGGCGATGAGGGCAATGAACGTGGCCGAGATGATGATGAGGTAGAACAGGACGAACGCGAGCAGGTTCGACCGGCCCCGGGCGCCCGTGAACTCGTAGGTGATCGGTCCGAACGAACGTCCCTCCTTCCGGACCGACAACATCATCGCGCCGTAGTCTTGCAGCCATCCGATGAAAAAGTTCCCGCCGATGATCCATAGGAGGGCGGGAAGCCATCCAAACGTGATGCCGATGAACGGGCCCAAGATCGGGCCGAGGGCGGCGACGCTTTTGAACTGGTAGCCCCATAGAACGTACCGACTCACGGGAAAGTATTCGACGCCATCCATGTACATGTGCGCCGGCGTCGCCTTCTTCGCATCGGATCGCCACACGTTCCGGTCGATCCACTTTCCATAGCCCCAGTACGCGACTCCATACAGCCCGATCGTGACGACGACCCACAGAAACGGAGTTGACAGAATGTCGACCACGGTACCTCCTCCTGGCTCCCCGAACCCCATGCGAGGAGCTGCCACGGGTATTCTTGTCAGACCGCTTAAACGTCACGTTTACCGGTTCCCGGCGAATCCGCCCAGATTTCCTACCCGACACAGAAAAAGGCCCCGCGCACCGCCGCGGAAGGCACATAGGATGGTTCGCCTTTTCGGGAGCGTGGTGACGCGACCCCCGCGGGTCCAGCTTCTCGGCCTCCTCCCGGCGATCTTGAAGCCGTGCGGGCCGGCGTGCGCTCAGCCATTCACGAACCGGAACGTCGAGGCCCTCAGGGACGAAGAGTGGCATGAGACCCCGGCATTCGTGCTCGAGAACGCGGATCGGGCGCATCGGATCGCGGAAGACCTGTTCCGGGATTTCGGGGACCGCGTCCGGATCGAGGTCGTCGGACTCGATTCGCCGAGAGGCGTGTGGCTCGGCCTCCGCCACCGCGTCGGCAAAGGGTTCGCGGTTATCGTGGACGGCCGCGATGTCTTTCGAGACCCCCGCGACTACGATCCGGTCAAGGGGGCCGTCTCGCGAGCGCTCTCGACCCGTCCGTTGCCGGCGTGACCTTGTCGGGCGTTACGCCGTTGATGCGGCGCTGGGCATGTCCGCTCGGAACAATACCGGCAGAGCCGCAAGCCAGAGAATCTCGAACACCAGGGAGACGATCGAGGGCAAGGTGGCGACAGAGCCGAACACTGCGAACGCCAGGACGACCGTCAAGCCGAGATTCTTGAACGACGAGAACGTGGTCACGGCTACCCGCTCCGCCCATGGGACGCGGAGCGCCCGCGTGAGCAGGAACACGACCCCGCCCAGGAGGAAGGTCCGCCCGAACGAAAAGAGGGCCAGGGACGCGATGAGCTCGGGATGGGCCAATAACGGTCCGCGCGTGGAGCCGGCCGTCGCCACGACGAGAAAGAAGAACGAGATGCTCACCGCACTGCCGCGAAAATCGACGGCTCGGGGGAACCGCCGGAGGAACCGGGACGCGACGAGAGGGACCCCGATTAGCAGGACCGTCTGCAAGACGAGTTCCCCGAACGGCGCCGTTTGGTTCGTGAAGACGAGGGTGATCGCCGGCACGAGACCCAGGCCGAGCACATACAGGAGCGCCAAGGCAAGCACGGCCCGTCGTGTGTCTCCTTTGAGGATGGACGTGATGGGGACGACCGCGATCGCCGGGGGGACCGCCGCCATGAGCACCCAACCATTCCGGATCTGTGGGTCCGGACTCACGACGGCGAACGCGAGGATGAGTCCGCTCAGGACGACGTAGCTCATCCCGAAGGCGAGGAGGAAGGGTCGCAACTCAGCTTGCGGGGAGATCCCGGCAATCGAGATCTCGGTCAGCGCGAACGTCATCCCAAGGACGAGCGCGACTTGCGAAATCTCCTTGGAGTACGCGGGAAAGCCGCCGGTCGCGAAGCCGACCACCAGGCCCGAGGCGACCATCGTCGGGAAGCTGCGCCACGGGCGGAACACGCCGGCCGGAGACGGACCCTCGTTGAAAAGCTTGCCGCATCACAGGGTCGCGAGGAAGGCCCCGACCAT
>DASWGO010000101.1:0-4260 GCA_036393695.1 Thermoplasmata archaeon | reverse complement strand
GTCCAGATCATGGACATATCGTTCGCCCTTGCCAGCGAGCCCCGTGATTTGAACCCGATGGATTGTCGATTCCTTCCGCAAATGTTCCAGGGCCTTTTTCAGGTTCAGATACCGACCGCGCAGAAAATAGACGTTGATCTCGGAAGGGGACGCGGTACCAAGGGCTCGGATCGTCCTCTCCGCCCCCTCCCGCTCGGCCTCTTGTTCGGTCAGCTCCTTCCTCTCCACCCAGCTTGGCAGGAACGTTTCCGGCAGGCCCCAGATTTTCTGGTTTCCTTGGTGGCCCACGACCATGACCTCTCCGCGCATTTGCAGGTGGAAGAGGGCCGCAGAGACATCGCTTCCCGAGGTCCATCCGTCTGCCTTTCGATTCGTTGGAACGTACTCTTCAAATTCGGTCAGTCGAAGGGGTCCCTTCTTCAGCTGACGCAGGATTGCCTTCAGCAGATCGGTGTGTTTGGCCAACCACGTTCTGGCCTTCGTCCTCCATCCTCCCCACGACTTGGACAGGGACTCCGGGTACCGTCTCATCAAGGAGTAGTGGAGCGGATAATCCTCGGTGAGCACGATCGACGCGGCGTGGGACCAATGCTCGAACACCTTCTTCTCGTCCCAGAGGAGTCGATCCAGGTCCGACAATCGAAAGTTGCCGACCCGGCTCCAGAGGACGAGAAGATGGGACGGTGCGACCGTGTTGATTGGGTCCAACTGAACGTAGCCGAGGTCGCGTATTACGGAAAGGATCGCTTCACTGGTTGAACCTGTCGGGAGCTTGCCAGCAAGATGCTGCTTCGTTACAGTCAAACGCCTTGCGCATTCCAAGGACGTCGAGATGGCCGTCTCACTCAACTAGTGGGCCACCCTAGGTCGCGGCTATTAAGCTTGTTACCTTGACGGTGTCAGTCGATTCGGGATTCAGATCCTTCCCTGGGATTATGACTAGCCGACACGGTTCCCTGATTGTAAGCGCGACTTCAGTGCAAGAACACGGAGAGGAGGGCGCGCGAAACTGGCGCTCGGCGCCTCAATGGCGCCGGACATTTCTTCAGAACCGGCCGGCGCGGCGCAGGACCGGGACGATCGGTCCGCTCCGGTTTGCCGCCGGGACCGCCCTGAAGCTCCCCCGGGGGCCCGCCGGAGGCTTTATGTACTCAGACTCCCACACACCTCCAGCGGAATAGGTGGGGGAGTAAATGAAACCCGGCAAGAATCTGTGGCTCGTGAGTCTACTTGCGATCTTGGTGGCCGTCGGACTGGTCGCCGCTGTGCTCCTGATTCAACAAACGCAGCCAGCGGTTCCCACGTCCGGAACGTTGGTGTCAAATTGCACGACAACTTCTGCAACGCCCACGAATGTGACGCTGGGCGGCACCGGACAGATCACCTTCTCGTGCAATTCGCAGACCCCTACGTTGAGCCCGGCATTTACAGCCACCGGAGCGGTGCTCGCCACTCCCACGCTCACCGGCTACGCGGCACCCTACAACTTGACCGGCCTCTTCATGTATATCCATAACGGGGCGGTCAACACCGGCGCATGCTCCAGTCGCACCGGCGCAATCAGGGTCAATGAGGGTTCGTCTACGCTGATTCCCATAGGTGCGTACAACTACTGCGCTAAGTACGAGAGCGTTGGTGCGACGGGCTTGGGCACATTCACGGTCGCATGGAACTTGTGATCGAGGGCCCGAGCGCCCTCCGGTCAGCGTTGGAGGCGCGGCCTCCACCCATCTACCCGGACTACCACCTCGAGGAATAGGGACTCAGGCCGTCGCATTCGCAACTATCGATTACCATCGATGACGTCCGAAGCGTGGTGCGATTGCGGCTGCCCTGAACCACAGAGGGTTACGATCGAGCCCGGAGCACGCAGTCAGCCGAATCGCGTCCGATCACAAACGACGCCGGCGAACAACGCATGCCTACGGCTCCGACACGAATCCTGCGGTTACCGCGCGCGGGCGAGAAACGGGTTCGTCCCGTAGTCGACGGGAACGTCAACGAGACAGGGAACTTTCGATTCCAGCGCTTCCCCCAATATGGAGTTCAGTTCGGACGGATGCTCGACGCGAAAGCCCCGGAGCCCGAACGCCTTCGCGAGATCGGAGAAGTCCGGGTTGTTGAACTCCGTGCCGACGGTGCGCTGGAACTTCGCCATCTGCTTCCACCGGATGCTACCCAATCCTCCGTCGCGGAAGACGAGGTTCACTGTCGGGGCGTTCTCGCGGCTCGCGGTCTCCAGCTCATGGACGCTCATGAGGAACCCACCATCCCCGCTGAGGGTCACGACCCGACGGTCCGGATCCATCAGCTTGGCGGCGATCCCGCCCGGCACCGCAATGCCCATCGGGGAAAGGCCGTTCGAGATGATGATCGTCTTGGGCTTCGCGACTCGAAAGAAGCGGCTGAGCCAGAGCTTGTGGGCACCAACATCTGAGATGAGCAGGTCGTCCGGTTCCAGGATGTCCCGAAGGTCCCACAGAATCCGTTGCGGGTTCAGCACCATCCCACTGTGTTCGCCGAGCTCCGATTCCAGGGTTTTCATGATCCCGTCTCGTGAGGGAAGCGACCGCCCCGACGTGCGCCCGCTCGCGATGCGCTGTCCCAGGGTCTGGAGTGATTCGCGGATTTCACCGATCACTTCGACCTCGGGGAGGTACTGGGCGGAGATCTCCGCGGGGAGCGCGTCGACGTGAATGATCCGCCGGTCCCCTCGAGCGTTCCAGGAGCGCGGGTCGTATTCGACGAAGTCGTATCCGACGCAGATCACGAGGTCGGAATCGTCGAGTCCGGCGAGCTCGTGGTCGCGGGGAAGAATGCCGATGGTCAAAAGGCTCATTGGGGACGTCCAAGGAATCGCACCTTTCCCCATCACCGTCGTCACCACAGGAATGTGGAGGCGTTCCGCGAATTGTGTCAGCTCCGCCGATGATCCGTTCCGAATCACTCCGTTGCCTGCGAGGATGACCGGCCGGGCAGCCTTCTCGATGAGGAGGGCGGCCTGTTCGACGCTCGCTCGGGCTGGCGTGGGAGCGCTGACCGGTTCCCGGCGGAGCGGCTTCTGCTTCGGGTCGGCTTCGTCCTCCGCGACATTCTCCGGAAGTTCGACATGGGTGGACCCGGGCTTTTCCGCCTCAGCGAGTTTGAACGCCTTGCGGACGATCTCCGGGACGACGTCCGGGCTCTCCACGCGGGCGTTCCACTTCGTGATCGGGCCGAACAATTGCAGGATGTCGACGTACTGATGGGACTCCCGATGGATCTTCGCGAGATTCGCCTGCGCGGTGATCGCGACGAGCGGCGCCCGATCGAGGAACGCATCGGCCACGCCGGTCACCAGGTTGGTCGCTCCCGGGCCCAGGGTGGCGAGGCACACGCCCGCGCGCCCGGAGAGACGGCCGTAGACGTCCGCCATGAACGCCGCGGCGCCTTCGTGCCGCGTCAGGACGAATCGGACCGAGCTTCCCCGCAGCGCGTCCATGAGCTCCAGGTTTTCTTCGCCGGGGATGCCGAAAGCGAAGCGAACCCCCTCGTTCTCGAGACAGGAGACCAGGAGTTGAGCCGCGTTCATGCCCCTGCACCGATAGGTTGGCGGCTCATTTCACCCGGCGCGGAGCGGCGTCCGGAGGGTCCTTGTGTTCGGCGGGGATCGGGACGGAGGCGAGGACGAGCCGGTATCCCGGCGACCCGCCGATCGCGACCGCCGACATGTTCTCTAGGAGAGCTCCCGATCCCGATTTGATTGGGACGTCGTCGATCATCCCGGAGCCTTCCAGCACGTACGCCACCGCGCGCCGATTGTGACCGATTCGGAAGAACCCGGTGGCGGTCCGCGCGAACTCGATGTCCGTGCATTCCAGACCGGACGACGCATCCGCTCGAGCGAGCGGGCCGACGACGGGCTTCTGGACCGTTCCATCGGAACCTTCCTTTGCGTCTCCCGCCGTCTTGATCTGGACCGTGGTCGGCGGGGGTTCCGTGTGCCACGGCAAGCGGACGACGACCGACAACCATCGCGCCCGCTTGCCTTTCAGCATCTCCATGTCGTGCGAAATTTCCTCGTGTGCGGTGAGGACCGCCACGGATCCCGCGGTCAGCGCGTCGCGCCGGCCGGAGTCGTCCACGTGGTCGACCTCTCCGTCGACCAAGTAGATGACGACCTCCTCGGCCTGGTGGGGATGACGCCCGAGCTTCGTGCGCGAGGTCGTCATCGTCTCGGCGAACCGTTCGAACGGCAGCCACGGAGCTTGCTCTCGACTC
>DASWGO010000100.1:0-7510 GCA_036393695.1 Thermoplasmata archaeon | reverse complement strand
AAGGGTACGGGTTTCTCAAACCTCCACAGTGTCGGCCACATCAGAAAGGGGCCCGTCACAAATCGGGGCCTTCGCCGAAAGCGGCCACCACGGACTCGGGCGACGGTGACTCGAATAGTTTCGTCGCCTTTGCCGAGTCTTCCAACAGATACCGGAGCGGGCTATATGAGTCTTTCGACACGGCCGTTCCCTAGCCGATTCGTTCCGAGAAATGGAATCAGCAGTAGTCGTACCACCGCGGGTCGGGCATGCCGCCGACGAGAACCTCGTCGTCCGCACGGACGGGCACGAGGGGGAGGGCCCGCTGCGTGGGCCCGTGCACGTTCGTAGCCCCGAGGTACACGGCCCCGCTCCGCGGGTGCACGTTCGTCGTGATGAGGAGGGGATCGTACTGAGAACCGTGGCACACGCAGAGAATTGGATCTTGGCCGTAGGTTGCGAAGGTCGGCGGGGTCACCTGATAGTTGCGCTCCGAAACGGGGATCACGTGCCATCCCGGAAAACAGCACAGGTGGGTACACCGATCAAACAGGGTGATGATTCGGACCTCGCGCTCCGGGTCGTCGTAGAAGAACGAGAACCCTTTCGGCGGAGCGGGGTCGGTCGGCACGCGGAACTCCGGCGCATCGTATTTCAGGCGAATGACGAGGACCGGGTACCCGGTCCCGGGTACCCACTCGTCCCGCAAGAAAAGGCCCCGCCAAACGCCGGTCGCGCCTTGCCACTCCTGGAAATCCGAGACTCGAGTCCGGCGGCCCGCGAGGACGTTCCACCAAGCATCAGTTGGCCACTTCGTGTAGTAGATCTGCTCCCGGAGATCTCCTGGGAATTTGAGAGGCGGGGAGAGAAGCTGGCCCGAAACGGTGCCGCCGACCGCCGCGATCGAGCCCGCCGCGCCGGCCGCGACCGCGAGTTTCGTCCATTCCCTTCGAGTCCATCCGCGTTGGGTCGGCTCCTCGTCCTCCCAAGCCGTGGTCATCCCTCGACGTGGACACGCGTTCGTGTCCACGGGCGGTCCATCCGCGCGAGGTACACTTGAACATCCGGTATGTATGATATGTGTCCGTCTCGCACCTAGCGGCGCTTTTCGGACTCTCCGGGAACTACGTTCCCCACGTACGTTCTCCGACGAAACGCCATAACATCAAGATCACGCCCAGTGCTTGGAGAATTGACAGCAACAGTAGGAGCGCCCAGATGCGACCCACGGTCGCGCGTCGAATGAAGACGGCGTAGAACATGAGCTGCAACGCGAGGAACGGCCATAAGTCCGCCATCGAGTTGTATGCCGCTCCGTCGAACGGGAACAACCGCAGCGACCAGCCCAGCAACAGGATCGCGACCGAGAGCACCTGGAGGACGAAGCCGATCAGGAGCGTGCGATTCACGCCCAAGCGGACGGCCATCGTCCGGATGCCGAAGGCGCGGTCCGCCGCATAATCCGAGGCCGTCGTCGGTGCGTAAAGCGCGCCGAGGAATAGGGCCATCGTCCCGATGAACCACCACGGGGCGGTTTCGATCGGACGAATCAGGACCCACCCCGCGAGGGGACACAGGACGCCAAACCCGACCATGTTCGTGAGCAAGTCCAGTCCGGCGACCCCTTTCCAGTGGATGCCCGGGACGGAGTAGGCGAACGAGAGCGCGATGATCAGAATCGTCAGCACGAGGAAGCCTTGCGTCCCGACGAGAGACGTGAACAGACCACCCGCTTCGGCGGGATTGTAGCCCACCAGACTCCCGGAGACGTAGGCGGCGAGGACCAGGCCCATCGCGGCGAAGCCGAACGAGGCGAGGAGGAGTGTATCCCGCTCCATGAGGCCTTCGCCGATGAGCTCCTCGACCACCTGGACGTATTTCTTCCGGGGATTGACCCGGTCGGTCGTCCCCATGTCGTGATACACGTTCAGGAGGAGCGTGAAGGTCCCGAGGAGCGGACCGACGACCATAATGCCCAGGACGACGCGGAGGTCATCGATGAACAGATGTCGTTCCGCCGGGGCGTGCGCGAGCACCCATCCGATGTACAGCGGCGCCACGGAGACAATCCAAAATTTCACCCCGCCCAGACTGACAATCAGTTCCGTCAGGTCGCTCGGCGACAGGTGGAGCTGCTGAGTCGCTCGGGTATCACTTGTGAGACCCATCGCACGGGACATCGGCAACCCCCGCATGAAAATGCCGCGCGTTCCGCCGGATGTCGGGCGCGACGGTGAACGCGTGGCGCATCATCGCCGCGACCCCGCGAGGGGCCCGGAATCTGGCATACCGAGGAATGGAGCCGATACGTTTAAGCTCCTTCACCCCGAACGAAGCTAGGCCCCCGGACCGCGGGGGAGGGGTACGCGTTCGGCCTGGGGAGAGTGGCCTCGTCGAGAGGCCCCCGAGGGACTGTCAGTGAAAGCACAAACGTACCCCGCGGCCGTTCTCCTCGTCGCCCTGGTGGCGATCCTCGCTCCGTTTGTCCTCTCCCCGCTCGGTGTGACGTACGCCGGGATGACGGGTTCCGTAGACCCCGGGACCGATCGAGCCGGTCCAGCTCCTCCCGCCGGGGGGGTCGTGGCGAACTCTAATCCGTGGGTCGTCCGGAATGCCACGAACCTGATCCAGGACGGTACGTTCGACGCGATACCAGGCCCCTGGGTCTACACGAACGGGACGACCGGGACGGTCACCGCATCACGCGACCCCGAGGCCCGGGCGCAGCTCGGCCACACCACGCCCGTATTCCGATTCGACTCGATGGACGACGTCTTCGGAGCGACTCCGTGGACCAGCGCCGTGTCCAACGGGCAGGCGTCCAGCACCCTGTCCCAGGAAACCGTGATTCGGAAGCAAGGGAACGGGTCGATGCAGGACGATGTGACGATTACATCGAGCAACCAGTGGGCCGGCGCGATCCGGGACGATCCGCTCCCGTGGAATTGGTCCGGCTACAACCGCCTCGCGATCTGGATGAACAAGGCGACGCCGGGGACCCTGTGGGCCTGGGTGTACGTCCAGGACGAGGCCGGAGGGAATTCGTGGAGCCTATACTCCCTCGTGACGGGATGGTATCGGTATCCCGTCGAGCTGAACGCTCCGCTGGATGTGTCTCACGTCACCTACATTGAGATTGCGTTCGCCGGCACCGGAGCGACAACGGGCACCGTCTACGTTGACGATCTGGTGTTGTTCAATTCCACGGACTTCGCCGAAAGCGCTCGCGTCGCCCAGACATTCACGAAATCGACTCCGACCGGCGGGAGCCCGAACTCGCTGCGCCTCGTCTTCGACGTCATCGCCACACCATCATTGAACGTCGTTTCGGATCTGGAAGTCGTCATCGGGGGCACCGTTGAATGGTCCGGAACTCCCTTGGCGTCCGGGACCCGGACGGTCGAGGTAGACCTCAGCGGAGACGCGGCCCTGCAAGCGACCGGTTCGTTCACTCTCGTCTTTTCGCTCCAGCTCAATCGGACGGGATGGGAAGAGCCGTCCATGACCGCCTGGATCGACAACGTCACGCTGGTCATCCCCGGCACGCTCGCGCGGATCGCGGTGACGCCGACGATGGCTTCGGTCCTCGTGAGCCAGACCGCGATATTCACGGCGGGAGGCTGGGACACGGACGGCAACCCCGTGCCGCTCACCGCAACGAACTGGTCCTCCACGATCGGGGAGATCGTCGCCGTCAACGGGACCTCGGCCCGGTTCGAGGCGCCGACCCTGCCGGGGACCGGCGTGGTCTCGGCGACCCAGGGGACCGTCCGGGGCAGCGCGAACGTGACCGTCGACCCACCGATCGTGGTCGCCCCTCCATCCTCGCCCTGGGACACCATGCTCTGGCCCGGGTTGGCCCTGATCGTCGGGGCCTTCGGAGTGGCCGGATTCGTTGCGCTTCGTCAGTCCGCGAAGCATGCGTTCCGAATCGAGGACTTGTTCCTGATCAACCGCGAGGGACTCCTGATCGCGCACACGACGAGCCGCCGCGATTCGCACGGGGACGAAGACATCCTCGCTGGTATGTTGACGGCCATCATGTCGTTCGCGCAGGACGTGTTCCAGGAGGAAATCGGAGGGCTGAGGCAATTCGAGATCGGAAACAAGACGGTCGCATTGGAGCGCTCCGAACACGTGTACGTGGCCGCGATCGGGTCGGGTCCAATCCGGAATCGGCTTTCTGCGAGTCTGCGCGACTTCCTCGCCGACATCGAGGAACGATACGGGGACCGGCTCCAATGGTGGTCCGGGATGAACGAAGACCTCCTCGGGATCGATGCGATGGTTCAGTTGTTCGCACGGCGCGAGCGGTACCATCGCGGCGACTGGAAGCGGCACGCCGCTCCAGGAACAGAATCGCATCAAGCCGAGAAGCCCGCAGGGACCGGAACTGAAATTCATTTTGTGATCGTGCCAAAAGAACCGCTGCGACCGTTGTAGCGTTCTACTTCGCGAGTGCCTCGAGCAGGACCACGCCGCCGACGAGCAGATAGAGCGCGTACACGTCGCCGCCGAACGCGAGCACGATGAGCCCCGCGAAAAGCGCGACGGTTCGGCTCGTGTTCAGGATGAACTCCCTCGTCGCAGTGACCGCTGGGATCGAGTCCTCCATGCGATCCACGAGGATCGTGTAGATGAACGAGGGCGCGACAACGGAGGTCATCGACAGCCAGCCGATTGCGAACGCGAACGATCCGAGATCCCGCGAGACGAACGCCAGGAGACAGGCGGGCACGGAAAGGACCGGTCCCAGGAGGAGGAAGGGACTCCGGACCTTCACCCGATCCGAGACGCGGCCAAGCACCACGGCAGCGATTCCGGCGGCGAGGGAGAAGAGCGCGAAGAGGAGACCGAGCGCAAACGAATCCTTGGTGAGAAGAAACGAACCCAGCGGCGTCGCAACGGAGAGCAATCCGTCGACACCGCCCTGTCCTGCGAATGCGAGGGCCGTTCGGGAGCCCATTCGCCGCAAGTCGATCACATAAGAGAAGGAGTCTTCGCGCGGAACGAGTCGGCGGGTGCGGATGAGGTTGGCGGCCAGGATGAGCCCGCCGAGAGAGAAGAGGAACCGGAACCCGACGGTGTCGGCGAGGTAGCCGCCAAGGACCGGAGCGACGACAGCGACCGTCATGAACGTGGCGGTGACGCCGGCTAATCGACCCGCGCGGTTCGCCGGACTGGTCTGCCTGACAAGCAGGGAGTTCATGGGGAGCCAGAACAACGGCAGGTATATCCCGAAGGCCAGGCCTCCGATCAGCACCACCCAATTCGCCGGCAGGAACGCGAACGCGAAGTGACCCGCGGCCATCGTTGCCAAGCCCAAGGTCATGCTTGTCCTCGCGCGAATCGGATGTCCGCGGGCCATGAGGAGCACACCGAGCGCCGCGGTGAGGAACGCGATGACCCAGAGCAGCGTGGCGATGCGGAAGTCGAGCGGCCGGCTCACCAGGTAGACGATCCAGAAACTGCCCGTCATCTGGTTTCCGAACGATTGGACCGCGACGAGTCCGAGCAACTCGCGGTACCGGAATCGCTGCGAGACGCGAAATGGGGGTGGGGCCGGCGGGGCGGAAACCATCCGGGCGGCCCCGACGCATGCTCCTGTACAAAGAGACTTCGCTCCGAGTTTCGCCTCTCATTGGAAGACGGAGATCCCTGGCAAGCGGAATTGTGCGGAGCGCCACGCCCTGTGGCGATTGCGAGTCAGCCCCGTTCGTTGCCTCACAAGAGGGGAACCGCATCAGCGCGCTGCCGGAAGAAGCGATTCGAGCAAGTCGAGGATTGCTGGAACGCCCTCCGCGTTGAGCCGGGCCGAGGAGGCCGTGATGCCAACCCGGATGGAAAACGCGCTCGGAGGGAGCGAAGCGAACAGTGCCTCGTCCGTCCAGTCGTCGCCGATCGCGATGATGAAGTCCCACGACTCGCGAGACAGATGCGTCGCAAAGTGGCTGCCCTTGTTCACCCCGGCACGTCGAATCTCGACGACCTTGTTCCCCGGCAGGACCTGAAGATTGACGTTCGCGGTCAGAGTGGTCAGGATATCGACGAGGTCCTTCGCCGCGAGAGTCCCGGATTCCACGTCCGCCGCGCGGTAGTGCCACGCGATTGAGAAATCTTTGTCCTCAAGGGAAGACCCGGGGACACGGTCGAGGAAACGCTCCATGACGGGGCGCACACGGCTCTTCCAGCCCTCCTCGAGGGGTAGCGTCGAAATCCACGCCCGGTCCGGGCGGTCACGGACCCACGCGCCATGTTCCGCGATAAGCGTCAAGGGGAGTTCCCCGAACCATTGCTCCAATTCCTGTCGCCGTCGGCCGCTTACGAGCACGACGTGGTTTGCCGGGTCGGACCCGAGTCCCTTCAGGATTCCCGTGACGCGGCCGTCCGGGAGTGCGGTGCGCCGATGCGGCGACAACGACACGAGGGTTCCGTCATAGTCGAAGAGCAGCAGTCGGCGTGCCGCCTTCCGGTATGCTTGCCGAATCTCCTTCCGATGCGGGTCCGAAAGGCTCTTCGCCGTGAGATCCTCGGACAGCCGGACGGCGTCGTCCAAGCGTTCGAGGAAGCGCGCCGCCCAGGTCCGATCGTCGTAACGTCGAAGCCGCTCCTGCATCGCCTGGATTCGCGCGGCTTGTTCCTCCAGCGGCATCGTGAGCGCTCGATGGATTGCGCCGACGACATCCTCGACATCGTTCGGGTTCACGACCAGGGCTTCGAGCATCTCTTTCGATGCGCCGGCCATCTCGCTGAGGATCAGCACGCCCCGCGGCTCCTGCTTCGCGGCGACATACTCCTTCGCGATGAGGTTCATCCCATCTCGAAGAGGGGTGACGATCGCCACATCACTCGCGCGGTAAAGGGCGACGAGCTCGTCGAAGTCGAGCTGGCGGTACACGTATCGGATCGGCGACCAAGCGATCGTGCTGTACCGGCTGTTGATGCGCCCTACGCGCTCGTCAATCGTCCGCTTCAGCCGTGCATACTGGGCCACTCGTTCGCGGGATGGCACGACCGCGAGGAAGTACGTTATCTTCCGACGCCACTCCGGGTGCACCTCGAGGAATCGTCCAAACGCTTCGAGCGCCTCCGGGATGCCCTTCGTATAGTCAAGGCGGGAAATCGAGAAGAGGACTTTCGAGGGCTCCAGCCCTTTCCTCAGACGCGCGATCGAACGCTCGGCAGCGGGACCAATCATTGTCGAATGGAACTTCGCGACATCGATCCCGAGCGGGAACACGTCCACTTGTACCGCGCGATGGCCCGCGACGATCGTGCCGATCCGGTTGTCGAGCCCCAGGTCCCGCAGGAGGCTTCCGAGGAAGGCACGGGCGTAGTCGTAGGTGTGAAAGCCAATCAGATCGGCACCCAGCATGCCCTGGAGGATCTCCTTATGCCACGGGAGAAGACGGAACACATCGTACGGCGGGAACGGGATGTGAAGGAAGAATCCGATCCGGGCCTCGGGGACCCGCTCCCGAATCAGTCGGGGCAAGAGGAGGAGATGATAGTCGTGAATCCATAGCTGATC
>DASWGO010000099.1:0-3835 GCA_036393695.1 Thermoplasmata archaeon | reverse complement strand
GTGCGAAGCTTCCCAGCACGGCATTTCTTCATCCGTTTCGGTCTAGGAAGCCGCGTGTCACTGGAGGAAACCTGAATATACCTCTCTCCCGATACGGATGAGATCCTGAAATAGCTAGACGCCGACTCTTTTTCGCCGACGAAACAGGATCATCTGGAGGAGTCGATCCATGCCAAAAATCACGAAGTCGGTCGAGGTGGGCGCGCCGGTGGAGAAAGTGTTTGAAATGTTGGACAACCCGGAGAATTTTCCGGTCTATGTCCCGAACGTCACGAAAGTCAGCAACATCCGCAGGAGCGAAAAGCGATTGGGCGACTCGTTCGACGTCGTCTACTCGATGATGGGGATGGACTTCAACGAGACGTTCACGTACAGCGAGTACGCTAAACCCAAGCGCTTGGCCGCGCGGTACGAAGGAAGGATGACGGGCTCGATGGGCATTACGCTTGAGCCGAAGGGCGGCAAGACGCTCGCGACGCTCGACGTCAACTACGAGGTCCGTCCCGGGCCATTCGGGAAGATTGCAAACAAGCTTCTCTTCGAGCGGATGAACGAGAAATCCGCCGATCGGATGTTGGAAAACATCAAGATGGTCATCGAATCCACGAAGTGACCCGTGTTTGGCCGACGCGGCGCGGCGTTGCCGTCGCCATACACACGGAACCGAATGTGATCGAATGAGTCGGAACCGCGGTTCGTGAGTCGATGACCGATGTTCCTATCAACCGTAGCCGCGCCGAAGGGGGCGCGTTAGAAGTTCCCGAATCCTGCATCGCGCGGGAGGAGGTGACATCATGACGAAGCAGAAGACGCTGGAAGACATCAAGGGGACGTTCGGATTCGTTCCGGGCTTCTTCGAGGACTTCAAGTGGGACGAGCTCGCCTTGAGCGGAGGCTGGGAGTTGTTCAAGAAGTTCGAGCTCAGCGAGACGAACATCCCGCTGAAGTACAAACACCTGATCGCGTTGGCCGCGGCCGGGGCGGTCAAGTGCCCGTACTGCACAAAATTCCACATGGCCGCGGCGGAGCTGTTCGGCGCCACGGAAACGGAACTCCAGGAGACGGCGTACACGACGTCGCTCGTGGGATACTTCAGCAACTACCTCCACGGTCGACGGTATCCGCTGGAGAAGTTCGACGAGGAACTGAATCATATCGTCAAGAACTTCCAGGCGGCGGCCGCGGCCGGAAAGCCGTGAGTCCGGGAAGCCAACTCATCTCCACCTTTTTCGGAGAGCCGAATCAAGAATCCGCGCAATCTCAGGGAATTCCATCGATCCAAGCGGGCCGACGGAGCGAAGACGCGATAAGACTTATCTCACCCTAGAGCGCTCCTGGCGTGTCGAGGCTGCCAGGCGGCAAAATGATGACGAAAGAAATCCGACGGGACTGGGCCGGTGTACCCGAATATCGCATCCGCGTCTCGTTCGGCGTCCCGCTCGACTTTGCGTTCACGTGGTGCACCGATTACACTCCCGAGGATGCGAGTCTGGAAGGGGAGTCGTACCAGCGGAAGATCATCGAGCGCAGCCCGCGTTCCGTCACCTTCGAGGATCTCGAGGATTCCGACACCGGGTGGAATTGGTCCCGGGAGGTCGTCACGCTGCATCCTCCGAACCGGTGGCATATGGACGGCATCGGCAACCGCCGCGACGTCACGGCCGACTACGTCCTCTCGCCGCTCCCGGACGGCCGGACCCGGTTCGAGCTCCGATGGAGGCGCCGGCCGATTGTCCCCGACGTGAAGAAGCTCTCGAAGGCCGAACGGGAGGCCTCCACGATGCACGCCTGGAAACAGTTCGGCGCCGCGATGGAGCGGGATTATCGGCGTTCGCGACGCCTTGGGACGAAGTGAGCTATCGGCGTCGGTCGAAGCGACCGCGTCCACGATTCGCGTACCCGCGCCGGGGGACATGGGATCGGATCGCCCCTTCATGGCCTCGGGTCCTCGGAGGCGGGGGTGCTTGGTAGTCGAAATCCGGGAGGGTGACGCGGGGGATCGTCTTCCCGAGCGTCCGCTCGATGCCGCGCACGTCTCCTTCCTCCTCCGGTGAGACGAACGTGATGGCTTCTCCCTCCGCCTCCATCCGCGCCGTCCTTCCGACCCGGTGGACGTAGTCGGTTGGGACGGTCGGCACATCGTAGTTGATCACGTGGGAGATGCCCTCGACGTCGATACCTCGGGCCGCGACGTCCGTCGCGATGAGAATCTGGTGCCTTCCGCTCCGGAATCCCGCGAGCGCCGTCTCCCGCTGACTCTGACTGCGGTCCCCGTGGATCCGGGCGACGTCGAAGCCGGCCTGGCCGACCTGACGGGCGACGCGATCCGCGCGTCGCTTGGTGCGGACGAACACGAGGACGGACATCATGTCCTCTCGGCCGAGGAGGCGGACGAGGAGGGACGTCTTGAGATGTTGAGGGACCGGGTAGACCTCGTGTCGGATCGTCGACGGGGGCCGGTGGGGAGGAGAGACGGAGATGCGGATCGGGTTGCGCATGATCGTTCGGGAGAGGGACTCGATCTCCGGCGCCATCGTTGCAGAGAAGAGAAGGGTCTGCCGCTCCCGAGGGAGCGTGTCGACGATCCGGCGAACGTCGGGCAGGAAGCCCATGTCCAGCATGCGATCGGCTTCGTCGAGGACGAGGACCTGGAGCCCGCGGAAGTCGACGTTCCGACGAGACATGTGGTCGAGAAGACGGCCGGGGGTCGCGACGACGACGTCGACGCCGGAACGGAGGGCGTGCTCTTGAGGGGCCATGCCGACGCCGCCGTAGACCGCGTGGCCGCGGATCCTCGTCCCTTTCGCGAGGCCGCGAAGGGCGACCTCAATCTGGGCCGCGAGTTCGCGGGTCGGGGAGAGGACGAGGGCACGCGTTCGGCCCGGAGATTGTTTCAGGATGCGCTGCAGGATCGGAAGGAGGAAGGCGGCCGTCTTGCCGGAACCGGTCTGGGCCGTGCCAATCACATCGCGGCCGGACAAGATGGCGGGGATCGCCTCTTTCTGGATCGGTGTCGGGGCCTCGTATCCGAGGCCGTAAACGGCTCGAAGGAGAATCGGGTCGAGACCGAGTTGATCGAAGGGATTCTTCGTATGAGTTGCTTGCATCGGAGGTCCTACGGGTTCATCGGCTTAAGGGTTCCCATGATGGACGAATCCAATCGCGCGCGACACGATCGGGATGGCGAAACCGCAGGACTATTTCTCCAGCGTGATCCAAGTCAGGGTCGCGTATGGCTGGCCCGGGTAATAGGAAATCCGGACGAAGCGGCGGCCGACGAGGGCGGCCAGCTGGACGAAACCGTCGCTGCCCGTCTCGAGTTCTCCGATCGGCTCCAGGTCGGCGTCGACGATGCTCATGATCCGCTTCGTGGCGCCGGCGGGAAACCATCCGGAATACGGGTCGAGATGGAGGATCTTCTTTCGGAGGTCCTCCACGCGCGGGTCGAGCGTTTTCCCCCTTCCTGGTTTGCCGGAGCCTCTCCCTTTCTTGACCATCTCGCCTATGGATGCGGTCGCCGTACATATGGTTGCCTGGGGCGTCCTTCATCGAGTCTCCTGATTCGTACTGTGGATAGTCAGGCGCACGACGCCGCGGGCGCGATGGATTGTGCGACAAACGAAGTCAAGAAAGAGGATTACAAGCCGGCATAAAAGTGGACGAACCGGTTAAACCGCGGCCCGTCCGTGAGTCGTTGATTCAGTACTTCGAGAACGCCGGGAGCGTCTCGGTCGAGAGCACGCCGGGCATGCCCTGGACCTTCGTCACGACGGACTCGAGGAGGTTCTCGCGGGGGTCCGCGCTGATGCGGGCCACGATGTCCGAATCTCCGGTC
>DASWGO010000098.1:0-3298 GCA_036393695.1 Thermoplasmata archaeon | reverse complement strand
TGTCGCCCTTATTGGAACCGAGGTTCGACAGCATACCCTCCGACCCACCGAGTGTTCTCCTGATCGGGTGCGGAGCGGTTGGTTCCGTGGTGGCTCAACACCTCTGCGCGAGCGATGATGTGGCCGAGGTCATTCTCGCCGACGTCGACGGGGAGCTCGCGAAGCGCACCGCGTCTCGCCTGAAGAGTCCGAAAGCCCGCGCGACCCAACTCGATGCGAGCGACGGTGAGGGTCTGCGGCGCGCGATGCGCGGATGCGGCCTCGTGATCAACACGGCGCTCCCGCAATTCAATCGAGCCGTACAGGCGGCCGCGCTCGCGGAGGGACTCCATTATCTGGACCCGGCGAACGACTCGCGGGATCCGTTCGTGGATTCCGACACCTGGAAAGCCGCGGGGCTGACCGCCCTCTGCGCGATGGGCGAAGATCCCGGATTGAGCAACGTCTTCGCGAGGTACGCAGCGGACGGGATGGAGCGTGTTGATTCGATCAAGGTGCGCGACGGCGACACCGCCTCGAGTCCGGATTATCCGTTCATCGCTCTCTTCAGCCCGGAGACGTTCGTCGAGGAGACGCTCGCGCCGTCGAGAATCTGGCGGGACGGCAAATACGATTCCGTGCCGCCCTTCGGAGAACTCGAGGCATACGAGTTCCCGGCGCCGATCGGATCCCTTCCCGTGTACTCCGTGGACCATGAGGAGGTCGACACCCTTCCGCGGTTCATCGGGAAAGGCGTCCGCTATGTCGACTTCAAGCTCGCCCTCGACCCACCCACCGTCCAAACGCTGAAACTGTTCCGCGACTTGCGCCTGCTCGAACCGGGGCCGCCCGGAGGGCCGAACCCGCGAAGGGCCCTGTTCAGCGCCTTGCCGAAGCCCGCGGACCTCGCGGGGCGCGTCGATGGCTACGCGGCGATTCTGGTCGAGGTGGCCGGCGAGAAGGAGGGACACAGCATCGTACACACAATCTACGCGATCCTCGGGCACCGTGAGGCGTCACAACGATTCGGGGCGACGGCGACGGCCTATCTCACCGGGACGGGCACGGCCGCGGGTGCGCTCCTCCTCGCGGACGGCTCGATCCGCGAGAAGGGCAAGCTCTCTCCGGAGAATCTCGATCCGAAACCGTTCTTTCCGCTCCTCCGGAAGTTTGGAATCGACGTCAAAGAGTGGGTGCGCTCGGAGCGGTCCCTCGCTTAGCGAGAGTGCTTGCGCAACGCCGACTCCATCGCGTCGAGGGCCTTATCGAGCAACGGTTCCTCAATCGTGAGCGGGGGCTGGATCCGGAGGACGTTCATCTCGTAGTCGTACAGCGGGATGACGCCGCCGCGGACGCAGTCGAAGAAGACCTCGCGCGCGGTGTCGTTGTCGCGGGCCTTCGTCCCCTTGTTGCTCACGATCTCGACGCCGATCGCCAGGCCGAGGCCGCGCGTCTCGCCGACGATCGAGAGGTCTTCCCACTCCTTCACGCGCTTCAGGGCCTTTCCACCGATCCGGGCCGCGCGCTCCGGAATCCGGTCTCGCCGCATGATATCGATCGTGACCGTCGCGGCCACACAGGCGGCCGGATGCCCGCCGAAGGTGGTCCCCGCCACGACGTCGCCCTTCCCCATGGATCGATCATCGCCAAGGACCGCGCCCAGGGGCATCAGTCCGCCCCCGAGCGCCTTGCCGATCGAGACGAGGTCCGGCGCGACGCCGAAGTGTTCGATCCCCCACATCTTCCCGGTGCGACCGAGCCCGGCCTCGACCTCGTCCGCGATGAAGAACCATCCGTGCTCATCGGCGAGTTTGCGAAGGCCGCGCACGAAATTCTTGGGAGGGATCCAGACGCCTGCCTCCAGGGCCACCGGCTCGAAGATCGCCCCCGCGATCCGATCCGGAGAGGCGACGTACCGGAGGATCTGATCCTCCAGGAATCCGAGGCACCATTCGCCGAACTGATCGTCCGTCATGCCTTTCGGTTTCCGATACGTCATCGGGTACGGCGAGTGGATGGCGCCTCCGGAGAAGGCCTCCCAGTTCCGTCGCATCCGCGATGCGAGGGTGCCAAACGCCGTCGCGCCGATGCTGAGCCCGTGATACTGTCCCATGAAGCTCAAGATGAGCGGCCGACCGCTCGCCTCGATCGCGTGCTTGACGGCCCCTTCCGCGGCGCCGGTGCCGGATAGCTCGAGGAAGACGCGGGTCAGGTTGTCCGACGGGCGAATCGATAGGAGCCGCTCCGCGACGTCGATCATCGGGAGATGCGGATTCATGAAGAGGATGAGGAAGCCATAGCGCTCGAGCGCGTCCACGGTCGCCTTCAGGATCTCCGGATGGACGTTCCCCAGGTTGTTCGTCGCCCATTGGCTCGTGAGGTCGATGTACTCCTTGCCCTCGACATCGTACAGGAGGGAGCCCTTCGCGGACGCGACCACGATGTCCGCAAGCTTCGTGTCCTCGGCCCAGAAGTACTTCGGGTAGAGTTCCGTGTAGCGCTTCCAGTACCAGTCCGCGGCGCCCTTCGTCCCGACCGGGGGCCTCGCCCCCTTCTTCGCCATCCTCGCGGGGAACGTCCGCCTCGTCATAGAGCCTTTGGGCGGAGGTTTATGAAGACCCGAGAAGGCCCGGACCTACGCCTCGAGGCCCGATTGCAAGAGGGAGCGGAAATCGTCCGGGATCGGCTTCGACTTCTTCTTCTCGTAGTCGTACGAGACCAGGACGCTCTTCGCGCGCGCGAGAATACGCCCGCTCCGTTTCTCCTTGATTTCGTAGGTGAGCGTGAACGAAGAGTTGCCAATCTTCGAAGGCCAGACCGCCACCTGAATCTGATCGCCCCACGTCGCCTGGGACTCGAAGTCGATGTCCACGTGCGCGAGGATGAAGTCGATCTCGTCGAGCGACCGCCGGTTCGCGTGGTGCATGTAGAACTGCGTCCTCGCCAGCTCGACGTAGGAGAGATAAACGGCGTTGTTGACGTGACCCATGCCGTCGATGTCGCGGAACCGCATCTGGATGTCCGTGGTGAAGCGCGTCATCGGCGGTCGATGCCGGATGCCACCGAAAAACGTTTGGGTAGCCGCTCACTCCTCGCGGACGAGACGCGTGAATTCCGTGGAGAGTTCGAGCGAGACCTGCTTCGAAGGATCGCCCTTGATCGGGGGCCGCGCGGTCAAGCTCTCCTTCGCGAGCTCGCGGTAAATCGGCCATGAGAGGTCGATCCGACGCCGAAGGGTCTCGTCGACGCTCCGAATGGTCTTGGCGGGGACGCCGGCGATCAGGCCGCCCACGGGAAACTCGGCGTTCTCTCGGACCAC
>DASWGO010000097.1:0-2311 GCA_036393695.1 Thermoplasmata archaeon | reverse complement strand
TTTCCGCCGATGTCCGCATGGTGCGCTCGATTCACCGCGAATCCAATGACCGCCTGGCGGAGGAACACGGGCCGGATCAGCGTCACGTCCGGTAGGTGTGTACCGCCCCGGTACGGATCGTTCAGGATGATCTGATCGCCTTCGCGGAGGGTTCCGGGGAAGTCCCGCATCGCCGCCTCCACCGCAACCGGCATCGAACCGAGGTGGACCGGGATGTGCTCGGCCTGGGACACGATGCGGCCATCCGCGTCGAACAACGCGCAGCTCGCATCCCTTCGTTCCTTGATGTTCGGTGAGTAGGCCGTGCGACGGAGGGCGACGCCCATCTCCTCCGGGATGAACGACAGGGCCGTCTGCAGAATCTCCAGATCCGCCGGGTTCACAGAGCCACCTCGATCTCGATCAGTCCGCGAGCCTGAATCCGGAAATTCGCACCTGGTGGCACGACGGTCGTGGCATGGTCTTCCGCGACGATCGCGGGGCCCTCTTTGTCGAACCCTACCGGCAGGGATCCTCGGTCGAAGACGGGCACGTCCGACCATCCCTCATCGAAGAGCACCCGGCGATGGCTCATTCTCGGAACCGGACCCCCATGCGACCGCGGGAATGTGACGCGCCGAGGCAGGCGGGCGGTCAGCCGAACCGTGACGAGCTCGATTGGTTCGTCCCGCGAGGCGTATCCGTACCGCCGGCGGTGTTCCCTCCGAAAGGCGCCTGCGAGATCGGCGCGAAGAGGGATGTTAATCTCGTAGCTCTGTCCCCGGTAGCGGAGGTCGACGCTCTCCTGAAACACGGCCTGGCTGGGATCGTGGTGTTCCTCGCGTAGCCCTTCGAGGGCTCGGGATCGGAAGGCTCGAACCGCTTCTGCGATCGCGGACCGCGCCCGATCGAAGGGCCGAACGATCGTCTGGCTATATTCCAGCTGTACTGGCGAAATCAGGATGCCGTACGCCGAGAAGGCTCCTGGAAGGAAGGGGACCAACACCCGCGGAATTCGGAGCTCTCTTGCGAGCCCCCACGCGTGCATCGGACCGGCCCCGCCGAAGGCCAACAGCGCAAAGTCCCGCGGATCCAGTCCGCGCCGGGCCAGGATGATTCGCATGGCCTTCGCCATGGTCGCGCGAACGACCCGTTGCACACCGAGGATCGTTTCATCCGGGGAGAGGTGCAACTCCTGCGCCAAATGGGCAATCCCCTTGGCGGCGAGGTCCGCGCGTAGGGGGAGGCGGCCTCCGAGCAAGCTCGGCCCGAGGACGCCTCCTGACAAGTCTGCGTCTAAGACCGTCACCGATTCGCCCCCCGTCCCATAAGCGATCGGACCGGGTTCGGCGCCCGCGCTGCGGGGGCCGACGCGCATCGCTCGACCCGCATCGATCCAAGCGATGCTCCCACCGCCGGCCCCGACCGATTCGATATCGACGACCGGGAGGGCGAGCGGGAACGTGTCGACCACGGCCTCCGTCGTCCAAGAAGCCGCCCCGCGAACGACGGTCGAGAAGTCCGCGCTCGTACCGCCCATGTCGAACGTCAACAGATTTCCGTGGCCGGTCCTCCGTGCGATTGCGACCGCGGCGGCAACGCCGCCGGCGGGTCCGCTCAGGACCATGTCGACGGGTCGCCGCAGCATGGCCCGGTGGGAGACAACGCCGCCCGAGGACTTCATCACGTAGAACGCGCCATGGACGGCCCGCTCCAGACCCTGCAGATATCGAACGACGAGCGGTTTCACGTAGGCGTCGAGGGCCGTCGTCGACGATCGCTCGAACTCGCGGAACTCGGCGAGGACTTCGTGGCTCGTCGAGACCGATAGACCGCGTAGAGCCTTCGCGAGTCGCTGCTCGTGCGCGGGATGAACGAAGGAGAAGAGAAGCGAGATCGCAACGGACTCCGCCCCGCTCGATCGGACTTTTCGGACGACCGCCTCCAGGTCGCGCTTCGTCGGGGACCGGAGGACCCGGCCTCGCGCATCCACCCGCTCACGGAGCCCGAAGCACCGCTCTCTCGGGATGGGCGGCGGTGGGCGGGTGACCCGGAGGTCGTAGAGAGACGGCCGGTTCTGGCGGCCGATGAGCAACAGATGTTCGAAGCCCTCCGTCGTCACAAACGCGGTGCGCGCACCCTTCCGCTCCAGGATCGCGTTCGTGGCCACCGTGGTTCCGTGCGCCATTCCGACGGCGCCAAGGGCCCGCATCCCTTCGACGACCGCAACCGACGAATCCCGGGTGCTCGGCAACTTCAGTGACACTACGTCGCGGCCGCGAAATCCGACGAAATCGGTGAAGGTCCCGCCGACGTCCACTCCGACGTCCAC
>DASWGO010000096.1:0-6370 GCA_036393695.1 Thermoplasmata archaeon | reverse complement strand
CAGGGTCTCGACGATGCGGTCCCCGTACGGCTCCTTGAGTTCGTCCCAGGAACCGGATGCGAGGTGATACGGGCTATATTGCACGTAGATCGAGAGCGTGTGCTTCCCGCGCGGCGCGACGGACGGATCGAGGACGCTCTGTGTGACGACCTCGAGCCACGGATGCTCGGAGGGCCGTCCGTACTTCGCGTCGAGGAAGGCGTCCTCGACGTACTCGATTGACGGTCCGATGTAGGTGCTCCCCCGATGTTGCGGACCCGGGGTCGCGTCGGCCGCGTTCCAACGAGGGAGCTCGGACAAGGCGCAATTGACCTTCATCGCGGCCCCGTGCATCTTGATCGCGCCGACGGACCGCCGGAATTCCGCGGGCAATTGGTCGGGTTCCAGCATCTGCAGGAACGTGCGCTTCGGATCCGCGGTGGAGACGACGGCCTTCGCGTCGATCGTTCGTCCCCTTTCGAGCCGCACCCCGACCGCACGTCCGCCCCGGACTTGAATTCGTTCTACGGGAGACCGCAGGAGGATCTCGACGCCCCGCGCCCGCGCCGCGGCCGCCAGCGCATCGGGCAGGGCACCCATCCCGCCGAGGACGAGCCCCCACCCGCCGACCTGGCCATCGATGTTCCCGAGCAGATTGTGCGCAAGGGTGAACGCCGTTCCCGGGGCCGACGGACCGGAGAAATGACCGATGACGCTCTCGTTCGCGAAGGCGGCCTTGACCTCGTCCGACTCGAAATATTCGTCGAGCAGCTCTTCCGCACTGTAGAAGAGCAGGCGCCGCAGCAGGTCCTCGGCCTCCGGGCCGCGGAGGAGCGAGACGAGCTCGGCGATCGGGACGGGCGGGGCGAGCAGCATCGGCTCGACGAGATCGTAGACCTCGGCCCACATCGCCTCGTATTTCGGATAGGCCGCGGCGTCTTTCTTCGAGAACTTCGCGATCTCCTTTGCAGTCTTGTCCCCGTCGGACCAGAGCATGAGATATTTTCCATCGGGGAACGGGCAGAAACCTTGCGGATCGAAGGCCACTTGCCTCAGCCCGAACTTCGCGAGCTCGAGGTCCTCGATGATTTGAGGCCGGAAGAGTCCCGACACGTAGGCGGCGGCGCTGACCTTGAATCCCGGCGCGACCTCGTCCGTGACGCACGCGCCGCCGACGCGATCCGACCGCTCGACCACCACGACTCGGAGCCCGGCCTTCGCGAGGTAGTTGGCGGCGACTAGGCCATTATGGCCCGCTCCGATGATGACGACGTCCGCGGAGACCATGAGTTGGCCGCCGAGAAGGTCTCAGGTCGTATGTTGATTTCGTCCCGCCCTGCCGTTTCTCGAAGAAGCGAACCGAGCTACCGGCGCCGCTTGAGAGCGGGATTCAGTACTTCTTCCAATCCATATCCGAGCATCGCGAATCCGAGGACGACGAGTGTGATGAAGATTCCCGGAGGCGCAAAATACAGCCAAAGCCCTCGCAGCAGGGCCGAGTTCACGTAGGCCTCGTTTGCGATTTGACCCCAGCTTTCGACTGCGCCCGGACCTTTCCAACCGAGGCCGAAAAATGAGAGGAAGGCCTCGGTGAATACCGCGCTGGAGATCGTCAGGACCGCTTCGGCCCAGACGAGCGGCATGACATTCGGCAAGATGTGTTTGCGGAGGATGAAGCCGTTCCCTGACCCCACCGCCCGGGCCCGCTCGATGAATTGCCGTTCTTTCACTGTAAGCACTTGAGCGCGGATGATTCGGGCCGTCGTCGGCCAGCTCACGACCGCGATTGCGAAGATGATCGTCGTAAGGCTGCTGCCCAAGATGGCGACGAGGATCAGAACGAACGGCAACCAAGGGATGACGAGGAAGAAATCTGTCGCTCGAGAGAGGACCTGGTCCGTCACCCGGCCGTAGTACCCGGCGACCAATCCGACTGATGTACCGAGGAGCATGGCCACGACAGACGAGATGAATCCGATGAGCATCGACACCCGGCCGCCGTATACGACAAGCTTCAGCACATCGAACCCCTGCCAATCCGTCCCGAACGGATGGGCAGCTGAGGGACGCTGCATCGCGGTCGTGCGGTCGAACTGAGTCGGATAGGGCCCGACGAGCAATGGAGCTGCGATTGAGATGAAGACGAAGGCTAGAATCATCGCAAGGCCGGCCACCGCGAGTTTGTCGCGGAGGAGAAGCCGCATGAACTTCTGGAACCGCGTCACGTCGAGCGCGATGCGTTCGCGGAGCGCCGTTGCCCGCTGGGTCGTCGCAGAGACGATCTTTGTCGCCAGGCCTCACGCCTCCCGAACCCGAGGATCGAGGTACATGTAAAGGACGTCCGCGATCGCGTTTGCCACCACGACGCCCAGGGTTGCCACGAGGAACACCCCAGACAAGAGGGGGAAGTCTCGGACGCGGGTGGCATCCCACGTGAGTTGCCCGAGGCCCGGAATGTTGAATACCTCCTCGATCACGATCGCGCCGCTCACGACCCAGCCGAAATATAGGGCGGACGCGGTCAGGAGAGGGAGACGGGCGTTCGGCATCGCGTGCTTTCGGAGTTGCTCTCTCTCAGTGAGTCCTTTGGCCATCGCGGTGAGCATGTAGTCTTCGGGCAACGTGTCCGTCAACGAATTCCGCAGCGTAAGCGAGAACCACGCCACGTTCGTGATGACGAACGTGAGGACGGGCAAGAAGTAGTGGTAGAGCTGGTCGAGCACCTTCGTCAACGGGTCGAACGTCGCGGCATCCCGCGACTGGACGCCGTACGCGGGAAAGAGCGGAATGACGTAGGCTAGGGCGAAGATTAGCATCAGGGAGACCCAGAACGAAGGCATCGAGTATCCGAAGAGGGTCGCCATCGTGATCGAGACATCGGACCGATGGCCTCGCCGCCATCCCGAGATCCGGCCCAGGACAATTCCGAGCCACATCGTCGCGGCCGTCGCGAGGCCCACCAGGACGAGGGTCGTCGTCAGTCTCGGCGCGATGACCCCCGCGACCGGCAATCCACCCTTCTGGTAGGTGATCGTCGTGCCAAGGTTCCCTTGTGCCAAGTTCGCGAAATAGACGACGTATCGCGTTGTGATTGGCTGGTCGAGGCCCCATTGGTGGATGAGCAGCGCCCGTAGATCACTCCCGCCCTGCGTCACGTTGGACGAGCCGCGTGGGAGCAAGACTCGGGTCGGGTCGCCAGGCAACACCTGGACGATAAAAAAGTTCAGGGATGCGATGAGCCACACCGTGATTGCGACATAGACGGCCTTCTTCGCGAGGTACCTACGAAGGTTCGTTGCAACGCCTCGGGATTATGTTCACGGTTCGAGCGATCTGCTCCTCAGCGGGGCGGGATATTGATTTTCGACTCTTCCGCCTCTTTGGTTCGCTTCCGCCGCATGAGCAGGACCGCCAAGATGGCGACGGCAACGAGCACGACGGCAACGGCGATCCCGGCGATTACCAGGGTCGAGAGACCGCCGCCGGGCGGCGGTGGAGGCGCGACCATCCGGAAGTCCGCTGTCGTTACTTGCCCGCCCGTTACGACGACCCCCGTCTTGGTCTGCTGCACGTACGAGCTGCTGGTGGCCCGGACCGAGTACGTTCCATCGGCGACGGACACCTTGTACTGGCCCGAAACGTTCGTCGACGTCGCGGCGATGCTCGCGGTGCCGCTCAGGATCGCGATTCCGATCGAGGCGAGCGGGGAACCATCGGCATCGCTCACGACGGTCCCCGAGATCCACCCGGCGGTGAACGCCAGGGTGAAGTTAACCCATTTCGCGGTGGACGCGGTGACGACGATTCCGCTCTGGCTCGAGGTGTTGTGGAGTGGCGCACTCGCGCTGACATTGTACATCCCAGCCGGGAGTTGGATGGTATACGAGCCGTCACCCACCGTGTCGTTTCCGTAGTTGCCCGGAGTCACGGAGACAGAAGCCCCAGGAATCGGACTCCCGGACGGCAATTTGACGAACCCGGTGATCGACCCGAGAGAGGGCGGAGCCTGCGTCACGTTCTCGAAGATGGCGTTGGAGAAGATTGGGGCGTTGAACCCGTCCGCGACGCTCACCTTCACGGTATAGTTGCCCGGCGTCGGCCAGTGGTACGTCGTAGTATCGCTGACCGTCCCCGAGGCGCGCCTCGACGGGCCCACGGTGATGTTCCCATCGCCCCAATCCCACTTGAACGTCAGGTTGTCCGTGGACTCTGGATCGGACGAGGTGGCGGTGAACGCCTGCGTGATGTTGGTGAACGTGCTCCGGTACGTGGTCCCGGAGATGACTGGCTTCACCGGCGGTTGGTTGGGAGTGACCGTCCCGGTATACACCAAATCGAAGAACAGCGGGTTCGCGCCCCAGAACGCATCCATTTGTCGGTACGGGTGAGCGTTCCAGTCGCCCCAGTTCGTCCACAAATCCGTGCGGTACGCCCACTCCCCATACGGGAAGATGTAGATGATGTACACCGCGCTCTCGTAGTTGAGCTTCTCGGCCGCGCGGACGATCGATTGGCGCTGGGCCAAGTTCGTCGCCCCGAGATGCTTGACGTACAGCTGGTTGTAGGTCGCGTTGTTCCAATAGTTGTCGTTCCAGCCATCGAGCGTGTAGCCAGACTCAATGGACAAGAGGTAGTTCGGATCCGGATCCCCCGACCAGTACCAGATGTACGTGTCGGTAAGTCCGCCGTAGACTTCCGCGGACAGCGCGTCCTCGGCGAGCGCCTGCACATCGAGTTTGATCCCAATCTTCTCCCACTCCGCTTGAAGATAGTTTGCGGTCTGCTGCTCCTGCGGGAATTCGAGGCGGACGTCCATCTTGAATTCGAGGTGCTGTCCCGCCGGCACCAGCTTCGTCACGTTCTGCGGATTCGGACACCCGCAAGCATTCGTCTGCACGCTCAGCGTGATGGCATTCGTCGCCATGCGATACTGCTTTCCCGTTCCGGTGTCGGTCCAATACGAATTGTAGCCGGCGGCGTCGAGCACCGCGTTCGCCGCCGCGATATCGAACGTGAGATTGGCGCCCGGATCGGTGGTGGGGTCGTACCACCACTGAGGCGTCACGGGAGACATCAACGAATCGCCGCGGACGCCCTTGCCTTGGTAGATTGTACTGACGACGTAGTCTTTGTTCGTCGCCATCGCCATAGCGCGGCGGACGCTCACATCCCACCGCGCCGGATTCAGCGGGGTGTTCTTGTTGCCCGGGTCGGACTGTTCGATTCCGATTTCGTTCCAGTACTGCGTGCTGAGCAAGCCTTCCTGAGTGCCGATGTTCGGTTGTCCCTGGACGGTGCCGATGCCGCCCGAGGTCATCTTCGCCAAATCGATGTCCCCCCGGAGGAGGGAGATCGCCATCGTCTGCTCATCCTGGAACTGCTGCAGATAGATGTTGTCGATGGGAGACGGCCCTGTGTGGTTCCCCACCGGGTGGTAATTTGGATTCTTAAACAGATGGAGGGCTTGCGCGGGCTGGTTCTGGTATTCGGTGTAGATCGCCGCATCCGCGACGAACGGTCCCGTCCCGATGGGGTTCGGGTTTGGGAACGAATATTGCGCCTGCTGCGGTGAAATTCCCGCCCACTGCGCCTCCTGAATGATCGGCACGAACAACGACTTTCCGGGGACGAAAGGTCGGTCGAAGTAAACAGTGACGTTCCATGGGGAATTGCTGTACGCTCCACAGCCCTGTTTCGGGTACTTCCCCGCGCACTGCACGATTCGGTTCATGTACGGTTCGAACGCCCACAGGTGGAAGATGCTCTGACTGTTGTAGTTGATGGTGAACACGACGTCGTTGACGGTGAATGGCGTGCCGTCGTGCCAGGTGACGCCTTGCCGAATCTGGTAGGTCCAGTTCATGCAGACGGCGTCGCACGACGCGCTCAACGCGAGATTGGGAACATAATTTCCATCTTCGTCGAACGAAAACAGATAATCGTAGACGAGGCCGTACAATAGATACGATGGATCGTTCAATCCCTGGAATGGATTGAGGCTGTCGACCGATTCGAGGAAGCCGATTTTCAGGTCCGCCGATGTTGCTTTCGGCCTCGGCGTCGTCCCTTCGGTGGACCGAGCTGCGGCTCCGACGGATTGCATCGATACCATTACGACGACAAGCCCACAGATCAAGGCGACGGCGCCTGACTTCGTGGAGACTCCTCCCGCACGGCGCGAGCCGCGAGAGAACTCTTGGCCCGCTCCATGCTAGGGATGACTTGCAGCCATTAAATAGATTGCCAGAACTTTTCCTATCAGCCTCCATAGAATTTCGCGAATTGCCGATTAATGTTCATCACTTCGAAAAACGGAATCACAAATTCACGCATTTGTCCCGGTGAGCGGCGGACCAACTAGCATGGACTCAATGGTCGGCCGCGATGCTCT
>DASWGO010000095.1:0-5817 GCA_036393695.1 Thermoplasmata archaeon | reverse complement strand
CGACGAAGTCTTCGATCTGCTCCGACAATCCCGAGTCGGCGGAGACATCGAATTCCACGCCGCAGAACGGACACGACTTCGCGGCGGTCCCGACGAACGACCCGCATTCGGGGCAGAGGAAGAGCTCGCCCGACGCGTCCTGACCAGGTCCGTCCGAAAGAAGCCCGAAGAGCGTCTCGAGGTCCCCGGACGTCACGCCCGGGATCGCGGCCAGTTCCTCGCGGGTTGCGGCGCGAAGCTGCTCGAACGACGGGAATCGCTCGGCGACGCGCCGGGCCTTCTCCTCGCCGATTCCCGGAAGTCCGATCAGCCACTCGAGATAGCTTTCGTCCATCGTCGGGTGGGGGTCCGTCTGCTACTTAAAGGGCCTTATAACGTCGGTATCACGCCGTCTATTCAATCGGTTAACATGGCCACCTAGGCCGTCGTCTTCCACGTGGTCGCGTACGGGTCCACAGGAATCTCCAAGAGGACTCGCGTCGCGCCCGTACCGAACCGGACGAGCAACCTCGTTTCTTCCCGTCGTACGAGCTCGGGTGCGAGGCCTTCTTCCATGAGGCGGCGGAGGACCGCCTCCTCGAATGCGTGGGTGCGGCCACGACTTGCTTCCCGCTTGCGTGAAAGCAAGTCCGTCGAATACACGCGACGGAAGCGGCCGTCGTCGACGAGGCGTACGAGACCGAATTCAGCGAGTTCCGAAGCGATCTTGCTCACCGACTGACGGGTGAGTCCCACCCGCGATGCGATCTCCTGAAACGAAATGCCGGGAACCTCGAAGACGGTTGCCAGGACCGCCGCGCGACCCGTCGACGCGAGCGCTGCGAACATCGACACGTCCGCGGGATCGATGAGCCCGGCCGGAAAGAGGCTCACGCCCTCCGACTGGAGGTACCGGTTCTCCGTCAGGTCCCACGTGTGCCAGCGCACCGTCGCCTGAGACATCTTCAGCTCTCGACTGATCTCGCCAATCCGCGCGCACGGTCGAAGGCACAGGTACCGGAAGACCTGACGCCGTCGCGCGTTCGCGAGGCTACGGCCCTCTCCTTCCAAGTCGACCTCGGCGCCTTCGCGGGACACGGCCCGTTGCAGGGCACGCCCCAGCCCGCGGGCCACCTCACGCCCCCTGATACTCCTGGATGATCAGCTCGAGGACTTGCTCCGGCTTCAGGCTGCGGAAGTCCTCGTCCGTAAGCCCGTCGAGGGATTTCTCGAGCGCGTCTCGCACGTTCTTCGGCATCGAGTGGGTGAGCAGAAGCTGACGAAGCTGGGACGGAACCTTCGCCGTTGCGGCCCTTCGGCCGTCGACCCCTTCGATCACAATCCCGAGTCCGCGGACAATCTGGAATGCGTGCGCCGACGGACTGTGGCGGCTGTTTCTGCATTTGACGATGTTCAGGAGCCGCGACGGGTTCGCGTGGTCGCTGTTGAACTTCAAGTGGACGACGCAGTCCGCCAGGTACATCGGGATCACGGTCTCCGGACCCGCGAGATCTCCCGGGCCATGTTCCTCGAGCGTACAGAGGACCGTTCCGACTTTCCGGGTCTGTTTGAACATGTAGCCGATCAGGTCCCGTTGCTCGTACAGGTCTTTCGTGGACCAGAGGACCGGCGTCAGCGGATCGACGACGATCCGAGCGTTGCTGCCTTTCCAGTCCGCGACGAACGCGGGCAATTCTTTCCGGATGAAGTTCGAAAACTCTCGGCCGGACGCATCGATGAAGACGAGGAGCTCGTTGTCGAGATAGTCGAGGATATCGGACCATCCCATCTCGACCGCCTCGCGGATAATCTGTTCCTTGTTCTCGTCGAGCGAGACGAAGACTCCTTCCTGGCCGTCCTGCAAGCCGCGGCGGATGAACTGTGTGGCGAGGGTCGTCTTGCCCGCGCCGGATCGGCCGATGACGACGGTCGTGCTGTTCTCGTTCACGCCGCCGTCCAACAGCGGGTTGAGTCCGTAGATTCCACTCCGAATCTTACGCACGCGATTTCATCCTGGCGGGAGCCCGATAAACGTGCCGCCCTGAGAATCAGGCCCGAAATCGAATCGCCTACGCGAGCTCGGGTTGGAGGCGGTGGACGAAGTCGTCGACCATCTTTCGGTCGATCCCGTAGCCCAGGATTCCATCGAGGCGGTCGACGAGCTTGCCGCCACGAAACAGCGCGAGGGTCGGGACGACCTCGACCGCGTAATCTTCCCAAAGCGGATTCTCCTCGTCGTCGAGGTACACGGCCGCGAAACGCCAGGGCCGCGATGCGGCGAGCTTCTCGAACTCCTGTTTGAAACGCCGACAGAACGGACACCAGGTCGCCCAAAACATGACGACGGTCGGCTCGTTCGCCTGCACGACCGACTCCTGGAACGCGTCCGGATTCTTGACCTGCAACATCGCCGATGCGTTCACGACATCCGAGGGCGATAAAGCTTCACACGTGAAGATTCGCGGGTCCGCGTGAGACGCCACACAAAGGCATATACGAGGTACGCCGGATACGGCCCGCCGCTCTCGTTCTCGAAGGGATGGAATGGGTACGCCTGTCGTTTCAGAAGAGATCCGCGCCTACTTCGCGGGGCTTCTGAAGCAAGTCCAGGCCACCTACGCGATCGCCCGGGCCGCGCGCACGCGGGGTTTCGATCCGGAATTGGACGTCGAAATCCCGCTGACGGACGACCTCGCCTCTCGGGTGGAACGGCTCCTCGAGAACTACGAGGTCGAGGGCGTGGCGCGTCGGATCCGCGAGCTCGCGAAGACCCACGACCGCGAGGAGCTCGCGATTCTCGTGGCGAAGGAGATGGCGGTGCGACCCGCGACGAGTAAGGAGAAAGCGGTCGAGCGGGCCGTGCGGGTGGGCCTCGCCATCCTGACCGAAGGGATTCTCGTCGCGCCGCTCGAAGGGCTCGCCGGGGTGAAGATTAAACGGAACCGGGACGGCTCGTCGTACGTCGACCTCTCCTACGCAGGTCCGATCCGCTCGGCCGGCGGGACCGGACAGGCCCTGAGCGTCCTCATCGCGGACATCGTGCGGCGGGAGCTCGGCCTCGGACGGTACGTTCCGACACGAGAAGAGGTCGAGCGATTCAAGGAGGAAATCCCGCTGTACCGCCAGGCCCAACATCTCCAATACACGCCCTCCGACGAGGAAATTTCGCTCATCGTGTCGAACTGTCCCGTCGCAATCGGCGGGGAAGGGACGGAGGATGCGGAGATCAGCGGGCATCGCGACCTCCCGCGTGTCGAGACGAACCGGATCCGGGGCGGCGCATGCCTCGTCATTGCGGACGGCATGTGCCTGAAAGCGCCGAAGATCCAGAAGCATGTGAAGAAGCTACGGATCGACGGCTGGGAGTTCATCGACGAATACCTGGCCCGGAAAGAATCGCGGCCCGAGGACATGAAAGACGAATTGGGTGTCGAGCCGAGCGAGGTGTTCATTCAGAACATCGTCGCGGGTCGGCCGGTCCTGTGCCATCCGAGTCGGCCCGGCGGCCTTCGGCTCCGATACGGCCGGACCCGCGCGACGGGACTCGCCGCGCTCGCCCTGCATCCGGCAACGATGCACATCCTGGACGACTTCATCGCGGTCGGCACACAGATCAAGACGGAACGTCCGGGGAAGGCGGGAGCCGTCACACCGTGCGACCGGATCGAGGGACCACTGGTCGTCCTCGATTCGGGAGATTTCGTCGAGGTCACCGACGCCGAAACCGCGAAGCGTCTCACGCCCCGGGTTCGGGTCATCGCGGACCTGGGAGAGATCCTCGTTCCGTTCGGAGAGTTCCTCGAGAACAACCACGTGCTGATGCCGGGGGCTTTCTCCCTCGAGTGGTACGGCGCGCTCCTCCGCGCGAAGCTCGGCCTCCTACCCGACGGATGGGAGGACGTCGACGGCCCTCAAGCGGTCGCCTGGTCTCGGGACCTCGGAATTCCCCTCCACCCGCGGCACAACCTGTTCTTCCACGATTTCACCGTGGAGGAATTGACCCGTCTCCGCGAACTCATCGCGGCGCAGGGACGGATCGAGGACGCGCACCTCGTCGTGCCGGGTGACGAGGAGCCGCGGGAGTGGCTCGTGCGGCTCGGGGCGACCTACCGGGTCCGGGGCGATTACGTCGTCGTGGACCGGCACACGGCGGCCCTCCTCGCGGCGCTGGGCATCGAGGCCGGACCGCCGATGCGGCTCGCCCCCGCTCCGGCGGGCACGGATCCCCTGACGTTTGTGTCGGAGCTTGCCGGCTTCCCCGTGAAGGCCCGTGGCCCCACTCGAATCGGCGCCCGCATGGCTCGCCCGGAGAAATCGGCTCCGCGCAAGATGCAGCCCGCGCCCCACTCGCTCTTCCCAATCGGCCACGAGGGCGGCGCCCAGCGTCTCTTGCTCGAGGCGGCCTTGAAGGAAACGATCGAAGTCGAGGTCGGCCTCCGGATCTGCTCTTCGTGCGGGAAGCGGTGGTTCCTCCCCAAGTGCTCGTGCGGGGGACACACGGTGTCCCGAAATGGGCCGACGCGGCAGCGGATCCCCCTGGCCGACGTCCTCCGGACCGCGCTCGATCGAACGGGGGAGTCGAAGCCGGCGGACATCAAAGCCGTCCAGGGAATGATCTCGAGGACGAAGACCCCGGAGCCAATCGAAAAAGGCGTCCTCCGCGCGAAGCACGACGTCTACGTGTTCAAGGACGGCACCACGCGGTTCGACATGACGAACCTGCCCTTGACGCACTTCACGCCGGAGGAAGTGGGGATCTCCGTCGAGACCGCCCGACGCCTTGGGTATGCGCGGGACCGAAGCGGCCGTCCCCTGCAGCGGGAGGACCAGACCGTCGAGCTGCGACCCCAGGACGTCGTGGTCGCACGGTCGTGCGGCGAGTACCTGGTCCGCGTGGCGGGTTTCATCGACGACCTCCTGGAGCGGCTCTACGGGCTCGGCCGGTTCTACGAAGCGAAGTCGCCCGAGGACCTGCTGGGCCACCTCGTCGTGACGCTCGCTCCGCACACGAGCGGAGGCGTCCTCGCGCGCATCGTCGGGTTCACCGACGCGAATGCTTGCTTCGCCCATCCGTACCTGATTGCGGCCCGTCGACGGAACTGTGACGGCGACGAGGATTCGGTCATCCTGCTCTTGGATTGCTTGGTCAACTTCTCGCGGGCCTTTCTCCCGGACAAACGCGGAGGGCTCATGGACGCGCCGCTCGTCCTCACGACGCGAATCGACCCGAACGAGATCGACAAGGAGGCCCACAACCTCGACGTCATGCCGGTCTATCCGACGTCCCTCTACGAGGCCGCGGAGCGATTCGCGCACCCAAAAGAAATCGAGCCGCAGATCGACACGGTGAGCAAGCGGATCGGGAGCGTCTTGCAGTACGAAGGGTTCG
Organism: Thermoplasmata archaeon; assembly: GCA_036393695.1. Lineage (GTDB taxonomy): Archaea > Thermoplasmatota > Thermoplasmata > RBG-16-68-12 > RBG-16-68-12 > RBG-16-68-12. The sequence continues at coordinate 449 of DASWGO010000095.1, read as the reverse complement.
TGTACACCCACGAGACGTCCGATGTCGCGCAAGGTCCGCTCGCGTCGGCGTACGGCGAGGGCTCCATGGCCGAGAAGATCGACAAGCAGCTCGAGCTCGCCTTGCGCATCCGCGCGGTCGACCCGAACGACGTCGTCGCGCGGATCGTCGTCCATCACTTCCTCCCCGACCTAATCGGAAATCTGAAGGCGTTCTCGAGCCAACAGGTCCGCTGCACGAAGTGCGGGGAGAAGTACCGCCGGATCCCGCTCCGTGGGAAGTGCCTCGCCTGCGGTGGGAACCTCACGCTGACGGTCCACGAAAGCTCCGTGAAGAAGTACCTCGAGATCTCAAAGCGGATCAGTCAGCAGTTCGAGGTGTCGAACTACCTCCGTCAGCGGATCGACCTCATCGAGGACGCGATCACGTCGTTGTTTACGAATGACAAGACGCAGGATCTGAAGCTCGAC
>DASWGO010000094.1:0-5187 GCA_036393695.1 Thermoplasmata archaeon | reverse complement strand
TCGAGGATGTCCAAGAGGAACTCGTGATCCGCATTCGAGACGACGGCCCGCGGGACGCCATCCAGCGCGTCGAGGATTCGCGGGACTTCGGCGTAGGCTTTCGCTTGGCGCCACAGGGCGACGAGGCGATCGACATACGGCGCGGGGGTCGCCTCGATGCCGTACTCGCGAAACGTCTTCTCGAGGCTGTCTTCCGTGATCTCCGCCAACGTGAGGAACGGAGCTGTCTCCGCCGCGAAGAAGTGACGGTCCCAGGTCGCGAGGAGGGCCTCCGCGTCGAGGCTCGGCCGCTGATCCTCGCACACGGAGCGGGCAATGCGGATCAGCACGTCCCGTCCCGTGTCGATCAGGGTCCCGAACGCGTCGAACGTGATCGCGCGCACCATCGCATCCTCCCGAGGACGCGGTCGCCCTTATCGCTTTCGACGGCGGCCGAAGTCGCACAGGGACTGCACCGGGCATTCGGCGCACGCCGGGTTCGCGCGGCGACACAGGGTTTTCGCGTGGCGCACGAGCAGCGCGTGGTACTCCTGATACGTCGCGAGGTTACGCGGAACCCGTTGCTCGAAGTATCGTTGGATCGCGCGATATTCGCCGGTCCGGAAGAGTCCGATCCGCCCGCCGATCCGTTCCGTGTACGCGTCGACGACGAAGACCGGGTGGCCGCCGGCGTACAGGAGGATCGAGTCCGCGGTCTCCGGGCCGACGCCATTCTGGGCCAGAAGGTCGGCGCGCACCACGTCCGCAGGACGGGCGAAGTAGCGAGTGAGGTCGCCCCCGGATCGGTGGAGGAGATGGCGGCAGAACGCTCGGAGGCGCGCCGGCTTCGTGCGGTAGAGGCCAGCGATTCGGACGTGTCGCCGGATGACCGGGATGGGTGCCTCAGCAAGCGCTCTGACATCGAGGAGGCCCGCTCTCCTCAGATTTCCGATTGCGACCTCGACGTTCTGCCATGAGGTCTGCTGCATGAGGAGCGCGCCGACAATCGCTTCGAAGGCGGTCTCGGCCGGCCACCAGTGTTGCGGTCCGTAGTGGTCGAGGAGGCGTTTGTAGACGTCGCGCGCGGGGCCCATCTCTTGGCGGCCATGACGACTCGGGGTTTGAGGATTGTCCGAGTTGCCACGGGTTTAAAGGACCTCTGGCTATCCGGTCGCGTGAACCCGGTCCCGTTGTTCGCTTCAATCGGGGGCGTGGACGAGCTCCTCTTCCGGGCGCTCAACCTCGCTGGCACGAACGCGACCCTGGACGTCCTCATGATCCTCATCACGACACTCGGCGGCACGTACGTCCTCGCTCTCTTCGCGATCCCTCTCTGGTTGCGTGGCCAGCGCGAGGCGACGTTCGATTTCATTCTCATCCTCGTCCTCACGATTGTCCTCACGACGGCGATCAAGTACCTCGTCGACCGGTCGCGGCCTTGCGTCGACGTTTCGTTCGGGGCGCGGACCCTCCCCGGATACGGGTGCGCCACGGAGCCCGATCCGTCGCTCCCCAGCGGTCACGCATCCCGCGCATTCGCCCTTGCAGGCCTCGTCGGTTTGCGATTCCGCTGGCGGGCCGGGGGCGCCGCGATGGCGTTCGCGACCCTCGTCGGTCTGAGCCGCGTCTACCTCGGACTCCACTGGCCCTCCGACGTCCTCGCGGGAGCGTTCGTCGGGATCGGAATGGCGCTCCTCGTGGAGCTCGTGAGCCGACGCGTCGTGTTGTACCAACGAATCCGCAAGTGGATCGTCGAGCTCATTCCACATTGGCCTCGGCGGAAAACCGCTTAACTCTCGCCCAGCAGCCCTTTCGCCTTCCCGAGCGCTTCCGCCACCGCCTTGCCGAAGGCGGCTGTCTGCTTCTCCGCCATCGCGACGAAGAACATCTTCCCCGAGACGCCGTGCACGCTCAGGATCCCGCTGTCCGAGGCGACCGTGATTCGGCTCGGAGCCTCCATCTTCATCGTCCCGTACATGACCTCGAGCGCGCCGAGCAGGGTCGCGGCCATCGTCGCGAAGTTGTCGACTTGCGCGTCGTCCGGGAGGACCCAGGCCACCGGCACGCCGGAGCGCGAGACGATCGCGGACATCTTCGCGCCCGTTCGAGAGTTGAAATCGGTGAGCAGTTTCCGGAGCGCCTCGACGGCCACGGGCACGCGACTCCCTCCGAATCGGCCGGCGATGCGCCCGACGTTATTTAGTTGTTGCCAGGGTGAGCTCTCGCGTGAAAAAACGCTACCGATGGTACAGGACGCTGTAGTACCGGTTTTCCTTCGCGGTCCGCTCGAGTCGGCCGAAGATTGCGAGCTGGTATCCGCACTTCTTGCACTTGTTGTCCTTGTCGAGGTACCAGCCGGTGATGTCGAATCCGTACCGTTTGATCGCGACTGCGCCGCAGCCCGGGCAATACGTGTGCTCGAGCGGATGGCCCGAGACGTTCCCGATATAGACGTACTTCAGGCCTTCCTCCTTCGCGACGGCGCAGTGCTTCTCGAGCGTCTCGACGGGCGTCCAGGGGAACTCCATCATCTTGTAGTCCGGGTGGAACCGCAGGAAGTGGATCGGGGTGTCGGGGCCGAGATTGTCGTACACCCACTTCGACAGTTTCCGGGCGGCGTTGAGATCGTCGCCCACCTGCGGGACGATCAGGTCGGTGATCTCGATGTGGATCTTCTTCGTGTCTCGGGTGTCGAGGAGCGTCTGGAAGATCGGATCCGCGTTCGGGATGTTGATGTACTTCCGGACGAAGTTCGTCTCGCCGGATCCCTTGAAGTCCACCGTGACGCAGTCGAGGAACTTCGGCATTTCCGCCACGGTCTCCGGGGTGTCGTATCCGTTCGACACGAAGATATTGAGGAGACCGGCTTTGCGAGCCATCATGCCGATGTCTCGCGCGAATTCGATGAAGATCGTCGGTTGGTTGTAGGTATACGCGAGGCCCTGGCATCCTTGTTCGAGGGTCATGCGGACGACGTCCTGCGGCTCGACCTCGATACCCTCGACCTTGCGGCGCTGCGAGATGTCCGCGTTCTGGCAGTTCGACACGGCGAAGAGATTCGCAGTATAGCTGTGGTCCTCGTCGACTTCCAGGTTGTATACGGGACCGATGTACGTCTTCTCGCGGATGTCCACGACCGGCACCAAGAAGTATTCCTCCATCTCCCGGGATTTCTCGAGCGTCTCGGCGGCGACGAGAATCAGCCCACCCGTGCGATCGATCGCTTCCATCTCGGCCTCGATTATCGGCTTCGGCGCGGCTGTCGCAATTCGCGGCACCGCGACGAGGTCGCCGATTCTCAGGTGGTCGGCTCGGACTTTTCTCAGCTTGCCTTTCGGTCCCAGACCGAACAGCGGATGATCTGGGGTGCATCTTACCGGTGGAAGACCTCGGACGCGAATTTCCAGGATTTGCCCGGCGTAGAGATGCTCAAATGCTTTCGTGATGACTCGCCAGCGATTCCTGTGCGTCAGCGCGTTTTTCCACCCGAGCAATCGAACTTCCGGGTTCTCCGTCGACGCACCTGCAGCGAACATCGACTCAATAGGTTGATAGCCGCTCTCGGTCAGGACGAGGGTGTTCGGGAGGAAGCAGTAGCGGCAGTTGTGGACCACCACGTCGTTCGCCACGTAATTGTGGAACGGGACGCATTCAAAGCTGTAGACGCGTTCGAGGGACGATTCCAGCCTAACACGGCCGACGGGCGACCAGTCGAACCGCGGTCTCGATTCGCTCCCCGCATTCCACAACCGCCAGAATCGAGCCATCTCCTTCGGGTGAACAGCTGATCCGTGCGTGGGTAGGTTGACGAGATCTGACTTTTGGAAATCGGAATCTTGACCTTTAGCAACGAGAACCCAATCGTCCGATCGCAGGCTCGAGATGTGCACCCATCCCCGCTTCGTTAGGATTGGGTGCTCCGCGGTCGCGGTGAGCGGCTCAGGTAGTCCTTCGACCGACAGCCGAAAACTTGCGCCCTTTCGACTCCCGGCAGCGGTGACGACGGCTGGCGCGGTTGCGCCCCCCAACTCTGCGAGCGACCACAGAGCGTCCCCGGCCCGGATTTGCTCGACCGGTTTCGTCGACCCATCATGGAGGAGAATCGGTGTCCCTGCCGGGTGGCAAAGCCAATTACAGCCAGTCGTCGCGATGCTGAAGATCTTCGATCCGGGACGGTAGTGCGATACGGGTTTCTTCTCAATCGGATCGACGTGGCCCGTGATTACTCGTCCGTAGACATACAACCAGAGCTTGCCCTCGTGAACGCCGCGAATCCCGCACAGGCCGACTTGGCCTTCGCCGATCTTGCAATAGCGGGCACACGCCGTGCACATGATCTTGTTCGTGCCCTCGACCGGCTTCCAGAGCTCGGCGACCTTCCCCATCGCCTTGCCCGGCGGCTCCCGGACATCGAGGATTTCCGGTTCCGAAATCATCGTGTGCCGGTACACTGGTCCTATCGGGTTAAAACACTTTGTGGCAGACTACCGAATCTCGGAAGAACGGAAGTGTTCCCAGCCCTTTGCCAGGAGCGGCTCCTTCCCGGTTTTCGTCACGAGGATGTTGCCGCCGGACGCCGCGACTTTGCCGATCATCGTGAGCCGTCGACGCTCTCGCAGGGACGATTCCGAATACCGCAGGAGGACCGTCTGGATCGCATCGGGCCGAACCGTCGCGAGGAGTTCGTAGTCGCCTCCGTAATAGAGGGCGAGCTCTTTCGCGACCGCGGGCGGGAGCGATGTGAGGCCCGAGTACCGGGGGAGCGCCGCCTCGTCGATCTGGTACGAGAGTTTCGTCATCGCGGCCAATTGGCCCAGGCTGGCCCCGAGCCCATCCGACAGGTCCATGCAGCTCGTGACCGCACCGGACTCGGAGAAGAACATTCCGTCCGCGATCCGAGGATACGGCCGCAGGAGCTGGTTCAGCGCCTCGGTCCGGAGGCCGGATGACTGCTCGAGCGTCTTCGCGGCATGCCCGGCGCGGCCGAGGTCCCCCGTGACGACGATCGCGTCGCCCGGTCTCGCCCCGGTCCGGAGCAGGATCCGCTCCTTCCGCACCCGGCCGAAGGCGGTGCCCGCGATCGCGAGGACGTCCGCTTCCTTCGTGTCCCCACCGAGGACCGCGATCCCGAACTCCCGCACGCATTCCTCCATCCCGTTCGCGAGGCCCCGGAGGAACTCGACGTCGGTGTCGGCGGGCATCGAGAGG
>DASWGO010000093.1:0-1730 GCA_036393695.1 Thermoplasmata archaeon | reverse complement strand
GGGCTCGAACCGTCGGATGTCCGAGTTCGCGTCGAGGACGTCGAGGTCGTCCAGGTTCCAGCGGAATCCGCGCATGTTGATCTTCAGTTCGTTCGGGGGCTCTTCGAGGGCCACGAACAGGCATCGCTCTCCGCCTTCCAGACCCTCCCGCAGGAACTGCATCGCGAGGATCGTCTTGCCGGCGCCCGGAGGACCCGACACGATGTACGGCCGTCCCGGGACGTAGCCGCCGTGGAGCATCTTGTCGAGACCCGGGATGCCTGTCCGGATCTTGGCCGCGGCGGTCAGCGGATCACCTGGGGCGGTCGCGGAAGGACCGAGGTCGGAGGCGGGGGCGGAGCCTGCGCGAGTCGCTCTCTGACCTCCGCGTCGCACGCGAGCGCGAGTTTCATCGCCTTCTGATAGTTCCGGCGTTGGAAGGCGAGCATCGCTCGAGACAACGACACCTCGATGTCTCGGATCGGGACTTGGCGCCGGTGGGCGTCTTCGATCTGACGCATGATCGACTCGATCACGTTCGAGACCTCGTCGATGAGCCGGGTCTCGAGGAGCGATTCACCCGGCCTCGGAGCGGGGCTCGACACCCGTGTCTGAGCGGGGGCGTCGAGGTAGACGACCATACCGTTGTCCCCGATCGAAATGGGATGCATCCGGTCGTCGAACGAGGAACCGCGGAACTTGTCAATCGAAATCGCGCGGCGGATCACACTTCCGTCAATCCACTTGTGGAGCCGCAGCTCGCCACGCGCGAGGAAGAACTCCGTCTCGAGGATCTTTTTGTTCAACCGTTCCGAGATGATGAGGGTCGTCGCCTCCAATTCCGCAAGGAACCGCACGAACGATTGAATCAGGATCCGGCTGTCCTGGCCTTGCATCGCGAACATCTTCAGCGCGGTCATCGAATCGATGACGACCCGCTTGTACCGCTGCTTCGTCCGCTCGAGGTGATGCGAGAATTCCTGTTTGATCATCTTCTGTACGCTGTGCACGGTGACCTCGAGAGCGCGGATCTGGGAGGACTGACGGATCTCGGTGACGTCCTCCATGTCCCGTACGTCCAGGGACGTGCCGACGTCGATCACGGAGCGCTGGCGTTTGTGCGCGCGGATGTCCGGGGTCGCATCGAGGATCTTGAGCCGGTCCAAGTTCCACCCGAACGTGGCCATGTTGGCCTTGACCTCGATCGGTGGCTCGTCGAGGGTGACCAGGAGGCACGGCTCCTGCTGTCGGAGCCCTTCGAGGAGGAAGTGGAGGGCCAGAATCGTCTTGCCGCTCCCGGTCGGACCCGAGACGACGTACGGTCGCGCGGGCAGCAGGCCGCCGTTCAGCATCGTGTCGAGACCCACGACGCCCGTCTTGACGCGATCCATCGAAAGCCTGCCGAGCGCCGGACCACCCGGCCCATGACGCATAAAAGCTCCGTCGTGAGAATCAGGCCATAAGATGGGTCACAGGAGAGAGCCGAAGTTAACCTTAAACAAGGTTAACTTTTCGGACATGGCGGACTCGATGCGACGGCCATACAGAGAAGACCGCCGCCGACGCCGGAACTCGATAGCGGGGGATGGACTTTCCGGGCCCGAGGTCGTTCCTCACCGCCCTTTTGAACCATCGATCTCCGGGTGTCTCACCGGGGACCTGGGAGTCCCGGGGTATGAGCCCGACGGGATATCCTGGCTACCCCACCCCGCTACCTCAGCGCATCGAGCCACGGCGCGCCGGCGGTCGTC
>DASWGO010000092.1:0-2369 GCA_036393695.1 Thermoplasmata archaeon | reverse complement strand
CTGGCGGACCGACTCGCCCTCGGCCTCGGGGACGTCGTCGTCACGGAGGCGGGCTTCGGCTCCGACTTGGGCGGCGAGAAGTTCGTGGACCTCGTGTGCCGACAGAGCGGACTGCGACCGGACGCCGCGGTCCTCGTCGTGAGCGTGCGCGCCCTGAAGCACCACGGCGGCGTGAAGAAGAAGGACCTCGCCCTCGAGGACCTCAAGGCCCTGAGAACCGGCTTCGCGAACCTCGACGCCCACCTGAAGATCCTGCAGACGCTCGGCATGACGCCGATTGTGGCAGTGAATCGCTTCGCCGCCGACTCGGACCGAGAGGTCGACGCCATCGTGGACCACGGCCAGGACTTGGGCATTCGCGCGGCGCCTCACACCTGCCACCGCGATGGCGGCGCGGGCGGCGAAGCCCTCGCGCGCCTTGTCCTCGAAGCGACCAACGCCTCGACTCATGGCGTTCGGTTGGTCTACAAGGACGACGATTCCTTCCAGGAGAAGGTCGCGAAAGTCGCCACGTCCATCTATGGTGCGGCCGATGTGAAGTACGACGCCGCAGCCTTGGACGATCTCGAGCGCCTCAAAGATGCGGGCCTGGATGGGTTGCCCATTTGCATCGCGAAGACCCAGCTCAGCCTGAGCGACGACGAGCGCGCCCTCGGGGCGCCGACCGGCTGGACGCTCGAGGTTCGCGGGATCCGACCGTCGGCGGGCGCTGGATTCCTCGTGGTCCTCGCGGGGGACATCATGCGGATGCCCGGCCTCGGAGAGGAGCCCGCCGCCTTGTCGATGGACATCGACGACACGGGGCGGATCAAGGGGCTTTTCTAGGCGGCCTCGCACAAGCCGACGGATCGGATACGCTCCGCCGCAAGACCTCACGCCCCGAGAATCGGGTAACCAACGACGGGACCGGAGGTGCAAGCAAAGCGCCTTAGCCAACCCCCGCGCTGCCCGCGGCATGGTGGAGCCTCCGGGTGCGACGGGGCCGACGGGCGACTGGGAAAAGGTGTACGCGACCTCGGACGTTGCCACGCTCCCTTGGTACAGCCCCGCCCTGGACGCGGACATCGAGCGGGCTCTGAAGACGCACCGCCTCCGAGGCGTACGGATCCTCGACCTCGGGACCGGCCCCGCGACGCAGGCGATGAACCTCGCGAAGCGCGGTTTCGATGTCGTTGCGACGGACATTTCTGCGAGCGCGATCAAGAAGGCGAAGGCCTCCGCGAAGGAGGCAGACCTTTCAATCACGTTCCTCGTCGACAACGTCCTCAAATCGAGACTCGCCCCGAATCTCGTCGACGTGATCGTGGACCGCGGAGTGTTCCACGTGATGCCGAAGGACAAGCGGCCCGTCTACGTCGAGACCGTGCACCGGGTGCTTCGCCCGAACGGCTGGCTCTTCCTGAAGTGTTTCTCCAACAAAGAGCCGGGGACGTGGGGACCGTTCCGGATCGGGGAACCGGAGCTCATCGGATACTTCCGCGGGCCGTTCGAGATCCGGTCCGTCGTGGAGACGGTTTTCCAGGGGAACGTAAAGCCCGCACCGAAAGCCCTGTTCGCCACCTTCCGCCGAAGCTAGTCGTCGCTCCGGCGAGCGGCGCGGTGGCGGATGTTCTCGAACCGAGAACGAAGCCGTTCGATCAAGTCCCGATTCCCGACGTACGTCGGGACAGTCTGGTCGATGCCGGTTGCGGGCACATCGAGGATGCGCTCGGACCCGGTCGTCCCGGCCCCGCCGGCCGCCTCCGCGATGAACGCGATCGGGTTCGACTCGAAGTGGAGACGATATTTTCCGGCGCGCTTGTCGACCTGCGCCGGGTAGCCGAAGAAGCCGCCGTAATGGAGGATCTGATTGAAGTCCCCGACGAACGAGCCGCCATACCGGAGGTTCAGCAGTTCCTGCTCGAGTTCTTTGACGAACGCCTTCACCTCGGGGACCCACTTGTCTCGATGACCGCCGACGCCGAACAGTTTGCCTTTCGCCGGGAGGAGGAGGCTTTCCTCGATAAGGACGAACTCGTCGGGTCGGCCGGCGCCGCCAAGGACGAACTCGTGCACGCCGTCCCGGGTGGCGTAGACCAAGGTCGTGGCGGGGCCGTAGATCAGGTAGCCGGCGGCGAACAAGTCCCGGCCCCGCGCCGGGAGCGCCTTGCGATCGAAGATCCCCAGGATCGTCCCGAAAATGTTGTTGCTCCTCACGTTCGACGAGCCGTCGAGCGGATCGAGGACGACGGAGAAGCGCCCGCGGCCGACCTCCTTCACCTCCCCCATCTCCTCCGACGCGACCTGGGCGACGAGGTTCGACTCGCGGCATGCGTCCACGAAAAGGTCGTTCATCCAGACGTCGAGTTCGAGTTGCTGCTCCCCGTACA
>DASWGO010000091.1:0-2657 GCA_036393695.1 Thermoplasmata archaeon | reverse complement strand
ACCGATTCGCATCGCCTGGGCCGCAGAGAAAAACCAGCCCGGCGCCCACGACATTCTCCCGAAGGATCTCGTCGCGCGAGATCTGCCACCCTGGTACGTCTACCACCTCGCGGCGGTCCAGCGATTCTATCTCGATCGGCTCCAGGTCCCGCGAGAGGCATTCCGCTTTGCGGAGCTCGATGAGAAGGAGCGCGCGTTTTACAACAAGATCCACTTTGACATCCAGGTGAGTCAGGAGAGCCTCAGCGGATTCAAAGAGGTCGGCGGCGTCCATTACCGGACGGACCACGACCTGAAAGGTCACGAGGCGATGTCTCACACGAAGCAGTCCGTCACCTTCGAAGGAACGAAACTCATTCCCCATGTCCTCGAATTGTCCTTTGGCGTGGACCGCAATGTGTGGGCCTTGCTCGACCTTTCGTACAGCAAAGGCGAGCGGATCGTCTTGCGACTCCCGCCGCGCCTAGCGCCCGTGAGCGTCGGCGTCTTTCCCCTCGTGAACAAAGACGGGCTCCCGGAAAGGGCCGAGGCGCTCCACGCAAGCCTGAGGAAGCGCCTCGCCGCCTTCTATGACGACTCCGGTTCAATCGGCCGACGGTACGCGCGCATGGACGAAATCGGCACGCCCTTCACTGTGACGGTGGACCACGAATCGCTCGAGGGAAAAGGGGTGACCGTCCGCGAGCGGGATTCGCAGAAGCAGATTCGTCTGACCGAGTCCGAGCTCGCCGACACGCTCACGCACCTCCTCACCGGCGACAAGACGTTCGGCGCGTGAGCGCATGGCGTCGTCGCGCCACGTCGAGGCCTTCGTCCGCCGCCTCGAGGATGCGATCGCGCTGGAGCTCCGGGGTCGCAGCCGCGTCGCCCTTGCGTACTCCGGGGGACTCGCGAGTACCCTCATCGCGATGGTTGCGCGAAAACGATGCGTGCTGGACTGCGTCGTCGCCGGCGTCGACGGATCATCCGACGTCCTCGCCGCGAAAGCTGCGAAAGCCCACCTCGATTACAAGGTCGAGTACGTGATCCTGACTCGCGAGGACGCGATGCGTATCCGCGCACGGATTGCGCAGTCCCATCCGGGATTCTCGCGGTGCGACGTCCATGATCTGGTGCCACTCCATGCGGCCCTCGAGCGAGCGGAAGGTCGCACGATGCTTTCCGGATTCGGAGCGCCTCGTCCCGGCGCGGCGATGGTCGCGGCCCTCGGGCGCGCCGCCGTCGTTTCGCCTCTTCACACGATCGCGCGCAAGACGACGCTCTCACGCTCCGCGGTCCGGGCCGCGGCTACATCACTAGGCCTCCCACCGGAATGGGCTCGCGCGTCTCACCGCGCTCCGGCCGAAGGCGCGGGCATTCGGGACTGGCTCCGCGGATCGAACAAGGGCGCGCCTGATTGCTCCGCTCAATCCCGTTTGTGAGAATCACGAAGCCCGCGAATTTCCTTCCGATGATGCACCGATAGCAAGATTAAATAGACCCCTCACGAATGGTCGCCGTGGTCGGCGTCCGCGTGGCGGACAATCGGTTGGGGGGCTCCAACCCGTGCAAAATCGAACAGCGCGAGTACTACGCTTCATCTCCGGCATGGCCCTCCTCCTTCTCGCGTTCACGCTCACGGCTTCTCTCGCTTCCGCGGTCCCTCGCCGCTCGTACTATCAGCTCGCGGTGATCCTCAACGATTCCCATGCGCCCGACGTGGACTTCACGTTCTGGTTGGACTCGCCGTATGCGAACGATCCGGTGAACAACAGCGACGTGATGGCCGCGACGATCAGCATCACGGCGGTCTTCGGTTCCGAACTCGCCTATCAGCAGCAAGCGGGCGGCACCTACCATGAGGTCGTCTCGAACAAGATCGGAGACTGGTCCTTCTACGCCAACACCACGGAGACGCCGCAGACCGCGAGTCCCGTCTTCACCACGGTCGCCGTCACAGTGACCTACACGGACAACTTCGATCAGAACCCGCGGACGATTTATCGGTCCCTGACCTTCGCGCTCAAATACGTCGCGCCTCCGCCTCCCGTGAACACGGTCTGGGCGGCGGCCGCCGGTCTCGGTGCCGCCGGGGTGCTCGGCCTCGGCGTCTACGTGACCCGACGTGCGCGTCTCGAGGAGCTGTACCTGATGCACGACAGCGGAATGCTAATCCGCCACTGGTCCCGCACGCAAGGCATGGTCCACGACAGCGACATCATGAGCGGGATGCTAATCGTCCTCCAGGAGTTCGTCCGAGACTCGTTCGACGATCGGGGCGGAACCCTCGAGCAATTGCGCTTCGGGCAACGCCAGGTGCTGATGCTCCGCGGCCAGCACACGGTCCTCGCCGCTGTGATCGTCGGCCGATACCTGAACAACCTGCCCAGGAAGCTCCAGATCGCGGTGTGGGAATTCGAACGGTCCCACTCGGACATCCTCGCGAAGTGGGATGGGGACGTGGCGCTCCTGCCGCAGGCGGATCTGATTGCGGCCCGGTTCATTCGCCCGCGGCTCCGACTTCATCCGAACTAAGGCCGTGTATTCGCATCGCTGACATTGAGTCAGCAAGCGTTATAAGAGTGGCCCCTGCATGGAGCGAGGCCGTCATGGTCGATGACCACGTCAAGCGAAAGATCTTGCTCCTCGGCGACGGCGCCGTGGGAAAGACCAGCCTC
>DASWGO010000090.1:0-12886 GCA_036393695.1 Thermoplasmata archaeon | reverse complement strand
TCTTCACGTCGCGACAGCGCCTGACTCGCGCGGAAACCTTTTACCGGAAGGGACAATGGACTCCGTGCGCCACCATAGCTCAGTCGGTAGAGCAGCCGCCTTGTAAGCGGCAGGTCGGGAGTTCAATTCTCCCTGGTGGCTTCGCCAGCGGGCTTGAGTCGCACTCCGGAGGAGGACATCAATGAGATGGGGCAAGTGGTCGGACGGCGGGTCATTGACGTGAGTGCCATTCCGACTCGCTCAATCGCGCCGGCCCGTTCCGCGCCGTAAACGTTCCACCGCTTCGAACAATAACTCGATGACGATAACGATGCTGATTGAGGCGCACACGGCGATTATCAGGAGATAGGGGATTTCTCGACCGCTCGGGCCGGCGATTCCGCCGGAAGGGGGCATTGGCCCTATGACGCTGTATGTAGTCACCGCGGTGAGGCTGGTGAGCGGCTGCATGATGTCGATCGAGCCGACTCCCGCGGCGTTCGTCGTGAACGGAACGTCGACATCGGTCGGCTCGCCCCGCCCAACGAGGTGGTAGTCCGCATTGTGGGCCAAGTCCGCCCAAGACCAGGATATCGGCACCGTTCCGCTTGGTGCACGAATCCGCAGGGGCAACGACAGGTCGGTCAGCCTCAGGTCTCGCGGGGCACCTCTCTCTCCGTTCAGGTTCAGCTCTTGGAGGGCCACACTTGAAAAGGTCGTGTTGACGATGTGCGTGCCGCTCACATTTCCGATCGAGATACCGGTGTCCACGTTCGAGATGATATTGTCTCGAATCGTGGTGTTACTCGCGCCGGTAATCGGTCCAAAAGCGTCCCAGGGATCGATCGCGGCACCGATTACGATTCCGGTGACCTCGACGCGGATCGTGTTGTGTATTAGGCTCGCGTTCAGCGCGCTCTCTCGCACCGTGATGGCCCGTGGCCAGCCATACAGAAGACTGTTCAGGTCCGTCTGGTATACGATGTTGTCTCGGACCAGCGTGAACCGGGAGGACTCAACATGAATTCCGCCGGATGCATCGATGACCGTGTTGTTTCGAGCAACGAGCTGGGACGCTCGGCGCTGCTCACTCACATAGTAGTCGCTTAAGTGAATGCCGATGGTGATATACTGACGGCTCGCGGCATTGACCCGATTGTCCTCGATCGAAATCGCGTGGGTATTCCGGGCCGCGTTGATTCCATAGATCCAGTCTCGGCCACTTACGTTGTCCGGATGGATCGTGATTCGGTTCCCCTTCACGAGGACGTTCGACGAGCCTTCCGCGATCTGAATGCCGTATCCGTAGCGACTGTCGATGTCATTGTTCAGGAAGGTCACATTGCTCGTCAGATCGATGTTGGGCGGCGCAATCGTCGGTGTCTTGATCTCGCCCGGATACTTGCCCACATAAAACGCCTGGTAGTGCTCTCCAATCATGTCAAAATGGATGACCTGGCAATTCTGCACGACCACGTGCGTATCGGTGTTCTCGATCCAGATCATCTCGTTGGAATTCGGGTAGAACGCAGCGTCGAAGAGCCAGTTGGAGATGATGTATGGGTCCGCAACGGTTCCGGATCCACTCTGAACGCCATTGGAGGCGTTGAAGCCCTCGTTGCCCGTAATGTGAATCGGGTCATGCGGCTGCAGCGCGAGGGGATTGGTCAGGCCCACCGAGCGGGTTTCTACCGCCAAGCCGGGGGTGGGGGCGCTTGAACCCGTCACCGTCCAGGTTGAGGCCGCCAGGACCAGGACCAGAAGCAGGACTCGATGGTTGCCGAGGACGCGAACTCCGTCTTCCCCACGCATGGCTTTGGGAGTAGTCGCCTCGTCAGGGTCAAGAATCTGTCGCCAAGGCCGTGTTCACTTGTATACGAGTGTAACTAATCGGTTTCGCGGACTCCTAGTGACGTTTCGTTCTATTCGAGGAGGAATCCCGCTCGGTTCTTCTCGCGCGGAACCTCGCGGAATTCGACATCGAGGTCCGACGAAAGGCGTGAAGCCTCCGCATGTAGAGGGACCAGGTGGGGTGTGCGGACTCGGTACTCCCCGCGCATCTGGCGGATCACGAGTTGAGAGTCGCCACAGACGAGATAGGCCCCTTTCGAACCTCGTCCGCGATCGAGGTCGCGCAAGTGTTGCAGCAGAAAGATCAGGCCGTGGTACTCTGCGATGTTGTTGCTGCGCATGGGACCGTCGGGCGTTCGCAGATCCCGTACGTCACGAACGAATTCCTGGTCTCCAATCACGAAGGCGGCTTTCATGGGCCCCTTCTGCGCGAACTGATTGCCGGGGCAGGAGCCGTCGAAGAAACAGACCGTCCGGGACCGATTGGGAGATGGGTTCGTGGTGACTGGGGAGGGGCCGTCCGGCACTTGAGGATTGGCCGTCCGACCCGGGGAGACCAGGGTTCGGTTCCGGCGATTTGCTCCTCAATTCGCGCCGCGATAATCGGCCGAAAAGGGTTACGTACCCCTCGGGCCGGTACGCCATTCCCGGCAGGTTCCATCCGATGCGTTTCTCTCGGAGGAAGATGAACGATGCGGAGTCGTCTCGCGCTCCGCCGCCTCATTCGCTTCACATTCTGTCGGAGTACATCCTCCATATGTCGGTCACGTGCCTCGGGGATCAAGACGTCACGCCGCTCTACGAGGAGTATATTCAAGACTCCCGACTGGGGGACGCGGAGAAGGCGGAGCTGACCGCGATCTACCGAAGTTTGCATTCGGTCCCCTCGATTGTCGTTCCGGGTTGAGTCGCGCGGTCATCAGGGATGTCGTCGTGTGCGGGACGAGGCGATCTCCTCCCGAGGTCCCCTCGGATGCATCGGTTATCAGCCGCCACAGGTGCAGCAGTCGCCACAGCAGCACGTCGCGCCCCCGCAGCAGCCCTGCTCCCGGAGGTCATCTGCGAGCGCTTTCGCCAGCGTTATTTCGGTCGAAATCACGTACTCACCTCCTGGTCCGGTTTTCTCGCGACGAGGGTTACCGCGGATGCATCGATCCCGTTTGGTCCAGTCCGCCACGGTCGGTCTTCCACGATTCGGAGTCCCACGAATCCCGCGGTTCGGATCGTCTTCAGGTATTCTTCTCGGACCATCGCGTTTCCCACACAGCCGCAATCGTCTTCGATGGCTCCGAGGTCCCGTTCTTGGACGACGTCCGAGATGACGAGGCGTCCGCCCGGCTTGAGGATCCGAAACGCTTCGGCAAAGACGGCCGGCTTGTCGGGGCTCAGATTGATGAGGCAGTTGCTCAGGACCACGTCGGCGTGTGCATCCGGGAAGGGCAGTCTTTCGATTGGCGCGAGGACGAACGAAGCGTTCGGGATATTGTGAGATGCCGCGGTGGTCGATGCGCGCACAACCATCGTCGGAGTCATGTCAATCCCGGTGGCCCTTCCTCCGGGACCGACGAGGCCGCTCGCCAGGAACACATCGATTCCACCGCCGCTTCCCAGGTCGACAACGGTCTCGCCGGGCCTGAGTCGCGCGTGTCGCACCGGATTTCCACTGCCCAGCCCGAGGACCGATTCGGCCGGGATCCGCTCGAGCTCCGCTGAAGAATATCCGCTCGAACAACATGCGTCGTCCTGGCAAGAACCGCGGCCGGTCGCCGCGATCGAGTAGCGCTCACGCACTTTCGCACGGATTGCTTCTCCGCTAGCTCCCATGGTATCTACTACCGACTAGTAGTAGCCAACATTAAATAGTCTCTCTCCCTTGGCCTACCAGATGTCGGAAGTCAAGGCGCGGGCAAACGCGCTTCTGCAGGAAACACTCGGACCTTCGGCCGAGAGAATTCGCAGCACCCTCCGTGATTTCGGGTTCTCTGGCTACGCCGCGGACGCATTTTGTGCGCTGGTCCGGATCAGCGATGCGAGCGCGGGCGACCTGGTGGTCAAGACTGGGATTCCGGATTCGAAGATCTATTACGCCCTCGACGAGCTGGCCGAGAAGGGCCTCGTCGAAGTCCAAGAAGGAAAGCCAAAGACGTACCGGGTCGTGCCGGCCAAGGAAGTGGAGATTCGTCTGAACCGCCTCGTCGAAGCCGAATACGATCGGCGTCGGGCCGCGACCACGCGTCTGGGCTCCCTGATCGAGCCCCTCCGTGCGGCGACGAAGTCCCCCGGGACGGACGTCGCATACATCGTGAAAGGCCTCCCGAACATTGTCGCGCGGGCGAAGGCTCTCGTCTCTTCTGCGCGGAAGGAGGTCGTGGTTCTCGCCTCCGACGAGGAGATCTTCCGGAAGCTCGAAGACGACCTCGCTCGGTCCGCCCGGCGCCGGGTCCGCATCCGGCTCGCGGTGCCGGAGATTCCCGTCATGAAAGAGCTTGAGAAAGCCGCAGAGATCCGCGCGATCGTCTGTGGGTGCGTCCTTCTGGTCGTCGATGGCCAACAGGTCTTGACGATGTCCCGGACGGCGGACGGCGACGCCTATGCGATTACGTCGACCGATCCGACGCTGGTCCAGCTCGGTCTCGATTATTGGGAGAGTCCGCGCTGCTGCGTCACGTGATTCTGGCCTCCCATGCGAATCGTTCCCTCCATAGAAAATGCGAGTCGACGCAAACCGGGAATTATCGCGAGGAGGAGGAAAAGGGACACGGTTAAATACCGTGTTATACTGTATTCACTCCGGTCCCAGACGGGCCGGGCGCGCCGGATGCTTCAACCCCAAGAACTCGTGGTCGCTAGGCTGCTTCCCACGATCCGAGCGCGGTTGGCTCGGGAGCTGCTACACACCTACAAGATGAAGCAGGTCGACGTCGCGCGGTCGATGGGGATCACGCAGGCGGCGGTGAGCCACTACAACACGCAGAGCCGCGGCGTGGACCAAGAGATGCTCCGCCTCTTCCCGGAGATCAAACCGTATGTGCATGGGCTCTCCGAGCGGATCGCCCACGGGATGACCCTCTCGGACCAGATTGCGAGCGTAAACGAGTTCTGTTCTGGCCTCATGCTCACGGCCCGATTCTGTGAGTACCACAAGAGCATGGGGGACATCGACCCCCACTGCACGGCGTGCTTCCCGTCTCCACCCCGGCCGTAGCGAGTCATCTCGGCTTGCGGGATCCGTTGAGGCTATCGATGTCCGCGTCGACCATGATTTTCGCGAGGTCCTTGAACTTGGTCTTCGGTTGCCATCCGAGGATGCGCTTCGCCTTCCGCGCGTCCCCGCGGAGGTTGTAGATCTCCGAGGGGCGGAAGTGCTTCTCGTCGATCTTCACGTGCGCCTCCCAATCCGAGATGCCAGCGACGCGGAACGCCTCCTCCACGAACTCGCGAACGGAATGGGCCTCGCCCGTCGATCCGACGAAGTCATCCGGTTGCCGGTGCTGGAGGATCAGCCACATCAGGTCGACGAACTCCGGCGCGTACCCCCAGTCCCGCCTCGCATCCAGGTTCCCGAGGGTGATCGTTTTCGCGAGGCCGTGATGGATTTTCGCCACGCCATTGCTCACCTTGCGTGTCAAGAATTCGAGACCGCGTCTCTCGGATTCGTGATTGAACAGGATGCCGTTGGAAACGGACAGGCCGTGGGCCTCCCGGTAGTTCACACAGGCCCAGTACGCGTAGACTTTGGCGACGCCGTACGGACTCCGGGGATGAAACGGTGTGCTCTCGTCCTGCGGCTCTCGGTCGACCTTCCCAAACATCTCGCTGGATGAGGCCTGATATACCCGTGCGTCGGGCGCGTACGCGCGGACCGCCTCGAGGACTCGCACGGCGCCGAGGCCGGTGATCTCGCCCGTGAGCACGGGTTGTACGAACGACGTTCCGACGAACGACTGGGCGGCGAGGTTGTACACCTCGTCGGGCTCGGATTCCTTCACGGCGGCGTTCAACGAAGACTGATCGATCAGGTCGCCGTCCAGCAAGGATACGCGGTCGACGAGGTGCTGGATGTTGCCGATGTTGGGAATGCTCAGCCGGCGGACGAGCCCGTGGACTTCGTACCCCTTCTTCAGGAGGAGGTCCATCAGGAACGAGCCGTCTTGGCCCGTGGCGCCCGTTACCAGGGCGGATTTCGTCATCCTCGGCAGGAACCCGTTCGCAGTCCTTTAACGGTATCGACTATCCGGACAAGGCCCGCATCTTGCTGATGAAATCCGATTCGTCGAAATCGCTCGCCCTCGCCCTACAGTCGTCCTTCATCGCGCGCAGGGTTGAGTCATCGAGTTCCCGAATTTTCGCCGCGAAGAGGTCAGGATCCGGCGGCAACAGGAACCCGGTCTTCCCGTCAACGACCGTCTCTCGATACCCGCCCTCGTCGGTCGCGAGGACGCATTTCCCCGCCGCCATCGCTTCCACCGGCGTGATCCCGAAGTCCTCGTCGACCGCGGTGGTCAAGAACCCGCGGCAGCGCGCATACAAGTCTACGAGGCGTTCGTCCGGAATCTCTCCGAGCAGCGTCACGTTCGGCGGCGGTTTGAGGCGGGCAACGTACCGTTCCGCCATGTCCCCCGGGGCGTGCCCGCCCACCAGGACGAGTCGCTCGGCCGGAAGCCGACGGAAGACCTCGAGCTGCAACTCGATCCGCTTCTCCGGGTACAAGCGGCTCACGGCGAGCCAGAAGTCGCCGAGTTCCTTGAACCGGTATCGGTGCGTTGCGACGGGCGGATGGATCACCTTCGCGTCGCGCCCGTAGAAGCGGCGGATCCGAGCGCGCACGGTCTCGCTGATCGCGATGACATCGTCGCAATGTCGAATCGATCGACGCTCCAGTCGGCTCTGCACACCAATCCACGTGCGAGCGGCCAAACGGCCCGTCAACGAGAACCGGGCGAGCATCGCCTGTCTCTGATCGAAGAACGCGCGGGTGGGCGTGAGGCAATAGTACACGTTCGGATGGTGGCGCCTCGCGGCGTAGTGAGCCCAGTTCCCGATGAGGTAATGGAAGTCGTAGTCGTCCAGGCGAGCCCGGGCGAACTTCCAGCTCGCGTCGATCTGTTTGAGAGGTGGCCGTCGTGCGAGAGGACCGAGGGAGATGACGTTGACGTCGGCCACGTCGAGCCGTTGGAGGATCGTCGGATCGAAGTCCGTGGTGATGAGGTCCGCGCCGAGGTGTTTCGCCAGCGTCAAGGCAACTCGTTCCCCGCCTCCGATCGTCTCGAGGAAATCGTGCAGGACTGCAAGCTTCACGACCGCTCCGACCTCCCGTCGGCGGACAAACTTCCGTCGCGAGATGAACCCTTCGCCGCGCGAGCAAAATGAGAGTCGCGACGCGGCTCCTGGGCCGACCCCTACGGAACGTCGAATCAGGCGAGGACCGCATCTTTCATCGAAACACGGTAGGTGCGAATCCAGCGCCCGATCGTCTGGACATCCACGCGGGTCGTCGCTTCCCGTCCCCGTCGCTTCGCGAGCGCGCGCGGGAGTCCCGCGTACGCATCGAGGCGGGCTCGAGCCATCGCCGCCGCCGTCTCGCCGAAGCGGCCTCGGGCGGGCTGTCCTTCGGCAGGCTGCGAGCCGTTCCAAGGCAGAGGGCCCGCCATAATGCGGACCAAGTTCCAGGGAATTCCCATCGACACGTACCGCCACGGATAGTTCTGGACGAGGTTCCAGACGCGATTCCGTTCGCAGAGATACGTCTTCATCGGATTCCCCGATCCGTACGAGGCCGAGTACTTGTGGTGCACGATCGCCCGCGGTGCGAAACGCGCCTCCCAGCCGGCAAAGCGCGTCCGCCAGGAAAGATCCAGGTCCTCGTAGTACGCGAAGAAGTCCTCGTCGAACAGGCCGACGGAATCCAAGACGTCCCTCCGATATAGCGCGGCTCCTGCAGAGGGTCCGAAGACGTCCAGCGCGTGATCGAATTGACCCTCATCAATGGAATTCCAACCGCGGTCCATCGCGCTCCCGTCGGGACCAATGCTTACCCCGGTCGAGTTCAAGACGTTCGGGCGGTCGATGAACACCATCTTCGAGGCGACCATGCCGACGCGGGCGCCTGCCATCCGGACGAGTTCGGCGAGCCACTCCGGGTCGACGCGTGTGTCGTTGTTCAGCGTCCCGATGAACGCGCACTCCGGATCTCGCAGCGCTTCGCGCACCCCGGCGTTCGTGCCGCGGGCGAAATGGAGGTTCTCAGGCAGCGGGACGAGGGTGACCTCCGGAAACTCGTCCCGAACGATGTCGCGCGAACCGTCCGTGCTCGCGTTGTCGACGACGACGACCCGATATGTGGCATACGTTTGGTGCAGGACAGACTGGAGGCACTGCCGGATGGAGTCGCGTCCGTTCCAGTTCAGGATGACGACGTGGCAGATGCCCGCCATGCCGCCGCGGTACGCGCCCGGACGATTAGAAGGTGATGTGGATCAGAGACGTGCCGACGTGTCCTCAGGCACGATATCCTTTTTGCATCCGACGGAATCCCCGGAAGAGGCGACGGCCGTGGTAGGATCGATGGGCCTTTGGAGACCAAAGTCGTGAATGCGGCCGTGGTCGACAATGGCGGCGTCCACGTCATGGAAGCGGCGGTGTGTCCGCTGTGCGGGGCCTCCGGTCGCGTCCGATACGGCGAGCTTCGAGATCGGTCCTGGGGCGCGCCCGGCACGTGGTCGTTCCGGGAGTGTGTCGCATGCAGTCACCTCTGGTTGGATCCGTGCCCCATTGCCGAGGAGATCGGGCGGCCGTATGCGTCGTATTACACGCACGGCGTGGAGCGCGGGTCTCCCCTCGACGGAGACGGCTTCTGGCCCAGGTGCCGGAGGGGCGTGCTCGAGGCCTACGGCTACCGGGGACTCGCGCATGATTCGACGGAGCGGTTCCTCGGCCAGGCCATGCGGTTCGTCCCACCGGTTTGGGAGGAGTGCGAAGAGACCGTCCATTCCGTGCCGGGTCCGCCTCGCGGTCGCCTCCTCGATATCGGATGCGGGGACGGATACTTCCTCCGAATCATGCGAGACTTGGGCTGGACTGTGCAGGGTCTAGAGCCCGATCCGAAAGCTGCGGCCTTCGCCCGTGCGTACGGCCTCGACATCATCCAGAGCCCGATCGAACGCGCGTCCCTACCCTCCAACGCGTTCGATGTCATCACGACGAGCCACGTCATCGAGCACGTCCTCGAGCCGGTCACGTTCCTCTCCGTCGCCCGCCATGCGCTCAGGCCGGGTGGGATTCTGCACGTCTTCACGCCAAACGCGGAGAGCTGGGGGCATGCGATGTTCGGCCCGTCATGGTACCCGCTCGAACCGCCCCGCCATCTCCATATTTTCCGTCCAAGGAATCTCCTCGCGTGCGCGGAGCGCGCCCGCCTTCAGGTCGTAGACGTCCGTACGACGGGTCGGCTCCATCTCTTCTTCGATGCAAGCGTGTCGATCCACAAGACCGGCCGGTATCGCTTCGATGATCCGATGATCCAAGCGTCTGTCTACGACCGACTGTTTCGGGTGACCGAAAACCTCCTGGTCCGCGTGCATCCCGACGCCGGCGAGGAAATCGTGATGCGGTGCACGAAGCCGGCGACGGACTAGCCGGAGCGGATCAGCGGGCGCGCGCCTTTCCAGCCATGGGTTCGAGCAACTCGCGCATCCGGTCGACGAATACGCGGACATCGAACTGGCGCGCCCTCGCCTCGCAGGCTCCCCGCATCGCCGCGAGGGCGTGCGGTGTCGCTTCCGCCACGCAGGCCGCCAGGCGTTCGGGGGTTGCGGGCTGCAACCATCCTGTCTTTCGATGGACCACGCTCTCCCGGTATCCGCCTTCATCGACCGCGACGACCGCCTTCCCGGACGCCATCGCCTCCACGGGTCCGAGCCCAAAGTCTTCGTCTTGGGACGTCGCGATGAGTCCGCGGCACGTGGCGTACAGGTCGCGCAGCTTCGCGTCATCGACTTCTCCGAGGAATTCCACGTTCCGCGGCGGGTCGAGGGATCGGATGAACCGTTCCATGCGCACGCCCCTCTGTGGACCCCCCGCGACCACCAACCGCTCGCGGGGGAGCCGACGGAACACCTCCATCTGGAGGTCGATGCGCTTCTCATGAGAGAGCCGGTTCACGGACAACCAGAAGTCGCCGACGCGGTCGAATTGGTAGCGCGCCGTGTCGACGGGCGGATAGACGACCTCGGACGTTCGCCCGAGGAACCGTCGGATTCGGCCCGACACATTTCGGCTGTTCGCGACGATTGTGTCGACCCCCTCGACGGCGGCTTCGTACTCCGGCCGTCGCCGTTCGATCCATCGGCGGGCGGCCGCGCGCCGGACGGGCGAGAGCGACTTGAGAACGGAGTCGCGCAAGTCGTAAAACACCCGGACAGGCGTGTGGCAATACCACAGGTTCGGCCGGAGTCGAGGTGCCGCAAAGACGGCCCAATTCCCCGAAAGGACGTACACGTCGTGGTCGGGAATCGAGGCGTCGCGGAAGGCGCGCGCTTGCGCGTTCTGTCGCATTGGCGCCTTTTGAGGCACGCGCGCGATTTCGGTCGCCCGGACGGCGGGCATACCGGCTCGCGCGGGCAGGCTTGGATCGAGATCCGTCACGTATAGGTCCGCGTCGAAGGAAGACGCCAGGGTCAGCACGACCCGCTCGCCCCCGCCGATGAAACTCATGTGGTCGTGGAGGACCGCGATCCGCATGGACCGGCGGGATGCGATCGCCGGCCATAAATGCGTGCGGCCTAACACGTCGGCGCGCTGCCCCACCCGATCCAATAGAGCCGCGCGTATCCGTTGTCGAAGACCTTGATGAACGGCGCCTCGTCGAACTTTGCGATCACGGCGGGATCCATCGGGGCGGCCGTTTCCCAGGGCGTAAGACGTACGCCTGCTTCCATGTCTCGGTCGATCCAGATATACGTCCCGTTTTTCACCCCGGATGGCGAGACGATGTCCGAGAGGCCTGCACACGGGACGTTCGCGAATTCCGGCAAGAATGGATCCCGTGTCCGGTCCCACGTCGCATTGACGCCACCGAATCCGAAGACCGTCGTGGACCCCTGGTGGTCCGACACGACGAGTCCGCTCGCATGGTCCCTCGCCCAATACGCGGGGTCCAACGCCGCGGGGATCGTCCCTTCCCTCCAGCCCGCGAGCGTGGAGGGGGGCGGGATGCCGGCGACCGCGTTGGCGGCGAGGAGGACGCCGCAGAGGCCGAGGGCGAAGGTCCGCTTCCCACCGCGAAGGCCCGCGAGGTCCAAGAGCCGGAAGAACCCGATCCCCGCGAAGATTGCGAGAGGGATCATCAGGTACTCCGCGTGTCGGTACGGAATCAGGACGCGTGGGGCCACGGCGATTCCCACAACGGCGGAGCCGAGGAGGGCGACGAACCAACCGTTCACCGCAAGCCCGTCCGCGAGGAAATCGACGAAACGGCGGCCCGACGCCGCGAACGACAACAGGAGGACGAGCGGGACGAAGTAGAGCAGCCCGGTCGCGGGGACCCGAAACGTGGTTCCCGGGACCCCGATGACGACCGAGACCACGCCGATCACGAAGATGGTTCCTACGGCCGCCAGGTACGCGGTCGCGGGGCGCCGGAGCGCCGGATACGTCGGCCGATATCGCCAGGCGACCCGGCTTCGTGCGAAGATGATCCCTCCGAGGAGCACGAGGCCGGCTGGAAACAGGGCAAGGAACGCCCACCAAGGATGGATGTTCACGTCCGGCAGGATGGATTCTCGAAACGTCGTCGCGTATCCGAGCCAGTACACAAACGTGCTGGCGAGGAGGACGCTCGCGAACATCACCTCGCGCTTCGCACCCGCGGTCCATCGCCATGGACGAGCGAGGCCCTCGAGGGCGATCACCCCGAAGACCATGATGAGGAAGAAGTAAAGGGACAGGTGATGCGTCGCGATGAGCGTCGCGGTCACGAGGAGAAGCGGCACCATTGCCCGACCGTCCGTTCGAAGCCGCACGAAGCATAAGAGACCCGCGAGGGCGAGGAGCTCCCCGACGGTTGCGGGCGCCGTGTGCGCCGCCGTGTACGCCACCGGAATGGCACCGGCCAGGAATGCGGCCGCGAACAGGGCGAAGCGGTCGTCGCCGGTCATCCGATGAGCGACCAGGAACATCGGCAGGACCGCCAGGGCACCGAGGATGGGGACGAGCAGGTTGATCGTCGTCGGCACGTCGAGGCCGCCGAGGTCAACGAATCCCGCCTGGGCGAAGAACATGCCCGGGAAATACGGATAGGTGACGCCCCATCCGTAGTACGTCGTCGCGAGATGATCGCTTCGGACGAGCGCCCGCAAGATCGAAAAGTACTCGCCCGTGTCGGAGCCCCAGTACAGGAAAGACCAAAGAGGCGAGAGCCGCACCGCGATCGAGACGAGCGCGACCGCGGCGAGCGCGACGGCGGTCGACTTCCTCATTCGCTCGCGAACCGGCCCCCGCTACTAAATGGTTATCCGCGGTTCGTCGCGCATCCGGCAAACATTGACGCAAACTATTTCTCCGCGGCGTTTCTGTCCCGCGCGATGGCGCGCCGCTGCCCCGAGTGTTACGCGGAGCTGCCCGACGACGCGGTGTGGGTGTGCCCGACGTGCGGCTACACCCTCCGGACTCCCGCGGCCGCGAAGGCGGGCATCGTATTCATGGTCCTCGGGTTGGTCCTGTTGGGGGCCTTCGTGTACGGCCCGGAACGGATCGGCCTGACCTCGGGTCTCGTGCCGACGGACCTTGCCAACCTGACGATCGCGAACTTCCCGCTCCTGGTCCTGGGCACGTTCGGGATCGGCGCGTTCCTCGTCGCAGCCGCCGCGCTGAAACTCCGATCGGAGCACGCCCGGGTCGTCGCCGCCTAGAAGAAATCGTCGAGCTTCAGATCCTGCGTCTTGTCATTCGTAAACAACGACGTGATCGCGTCCTCGATGAGGTCGATCCGCTGACGGAGGTAGTTCGACACCTCGAACTGCTGACTGATCCGCTTTGAGATCTCGAGGTACTTCTTCAC
>DASWGO010000089.1:0-2664 GCA_036393695.1 Thermoplasmata archaeon | reverse complement strand
TCGGGCCTGCCGGCTTGTCCACGATCGCCACGCCGAGCCGAATCCGTTCCTCGATCGACCGGTCCTCGGGTCTCGTTCCGTACTTCGAGTCGGGCACCTCGTGGAGGACGACGAGGTCGCTCATCCCCCCACCCGCACGGCAATCTTCGCGATGACTTCGTCCGGGGTCCGGTCCCGCGAGTCGATCACGAGATCGAAGATCCGTGTGTCCCCGACCTCGATTCCATAGATCGATTTGTACCGGATCCGCTCCGACCTCTCGCGCGCGAGAATCTCACGTTTCGCCTCCTCCACGGTCGTCCCCTCTCGACCGGCGATTCGTTTCGCGCGAACCTCGAGCGGTGCGTCGATGAGCACCTTGAGGCACGGAATTTTCTCCTTCACCAGCAGGTATGCCTGAATCCGTCCATCGACCACGACGTCCCGGCCCTCCGCCACGTGCGTACGGATCTCCGAGAGGACGGCGGCGTCCAACGCGCGGTCGATGCTCGGGTCGCCTTCCGCCGCGCGGCCGAACTCTTCGAGGCTCAGCCCTCGTTCCTTCGCCATGGCCCGGAACCGCATGCCCGCGGACGCGAGGACCGACCCGCGCGCCGCGGCCCATCGCTCCGCGACCGTCGTCTTGCCGCTGCCGGGCGGGCCTCCGATCACGAGGATCATCGACGTCCCTCAGGCGGTCTCGTCCACTCCCGCCCGGAGCGGAACGCCCATCGCCTGGAGACGCCGTCGGAACCGGATGTACTTCAGGACGCGGACCACGATCTGCCCGAACGGGATGGCGAGCAGAGAGTACAGGAGGACCCAGGACGGGAACACGTAGACGGAATTCAGGAACACGTGGTTCGACCACGGCACCGCGATCCACTGGTTCCCGAGGGCTTGCAAGACGACGTCGACGAAGAGCCGGAGCCAGGTGAAGATCACGATGAACAGGAAGATCGTCCACGCCGTCGACTTGTACGGCGTCGACATCATGTCCATCTGATCCTTCGCGAAGCCCTTCTGGACTTCTTTGAGCTGCGCGAGCCTCGTCTGCTGGCCTTTTCGCATGGCTTCCATCTGTTCTTTCCGCCACGCCGACATGACCTTCTGGGTGCGGGCCATCTTCACCCAGTTCGTGTAGTGGTCACGGATGATCGAGCCGATCGTCGTCGTCAAGATGCCGGCGAGGAGGATCGTCAAGACCGGGAGGGCTCCGCCGAAGCCGAAGATCGGGAAGAGGACCGCGTCCGCCCCGCGCGCGAATCCTGTCCCCACTTGCGGGTCGATGATGGCGTACAGCGCCAGGAGGAACAGGAAGATCATGAGGAACCGGGACAGGCTCGCACGGCTGAACGGCGACGGCGGCCGGACGGCCGGAACCGTCTCCTCCGTCGCCTCGTTCGTCGCCTCGTCCGTCGCTTCCTCCGCCTCTTCCTCCGTTACTTCCTCGGCGTCCGAAGAGCCGGAATCATCGGCCACGGGTTCGCCAATGGACGTGCCGATATAAGGATTTGCAACGTCCCATCAGGAGGGAATCAGCCGTTGTCCGCCGGCGTCGGCGCGGTGCCGAGCGCCGACTGGATTTTGGTCGCGAGATCCTCGTACCGTTGCGTGAGAGCCTTCTCCTGCTTCTGGAGGGACTTCACCCGGATCGTGAGGGTCTCCTTGTGCTCCTCAAGCTCTTTCTTCAGCGCCTCGCGATCGTCCTGCCGGACGAGCAGCATGCCGATGCTCTTGTAGACCGGGGTGTCGTCTTTGATCTTGGCCAGTTCTTCCAAGGTCCCCTCGATCTCCCGCAGCTTCGCCTCGAGTTGGACGCGCTGGCTGCCGAGGACCTGGAGCTGGTTCTGGAGCTGCTGGTACTGGGCGATCTGGTTCTGGAGCTGCGGGGAAATGTCCTTCACGCTTTCACCTCGTGGCGAACGCGCGCCGCCAGATCGGCCCAGCGGAGATACGAGTTCACGGCGGCCCGGAGCGCACTCGTGTCGTCCGCGTCGATCGTGAGGGTGAGGCGACCCGGGGCCGAGCGCATCGCGACGCGCGCCTTCGGGACATCGCGTCCCGTCTCCGGCCGCAACGCCTCATAGACCACGCCAGCGTCGGGACCGGAAAGGACGATCGTCGCGCGCCGCATGGTCATCGCGCCTTGACGACCTTCTTCACGTTCGGACGCTCTTTGTAGAACATCTTCGAGCCGCAACGCTCGCACTGGATCCCGACCGTGTTAATGTTCGCCCGGATCGGTTCCAGGCACTTCGCGCACTTGTACATGTCAGGCCTCCTCCGCCTTCGGTTCGGGCTTCGCCGCCGTCTCCGTGACCTCCCGCTTGAACGAGGTCGTCACGATCGGCCGATAGGCCCCGCCGGCGAAGACGTAGCCGCATCGGCGGCACGCCCAGACGCCCGTCGACTTGCGACGGACCGAGATCGCGGCGCACCGCGGACACGTGTGCCGCCCTTTCAGGCCCTCCTCGATTTCTTGGACCCGGCGGCGGATTCGCACACCGTAGCGGGGGCCGAAACGGGCGACGATGCCTGCCTTTCGCGTGCGACGGGCCATGGAGGACCTCAGGAAGATTGAAGGAGCGGGCGGATGTCGCGGCCGACGCGCTGGGCCGTCTCGATAATCCGCTTCACCTCTTCGTAAGTAAAGCTTCCACTTAAGCCTTTTTGCATCGCGCG
>DASWGO010000088.1:0-5326 GCA_036393695.1 Thermoplasmata archaeon | reverse complement strand
CATCTTCGCTAGGGGCCGTTCGGAGGCGTCGGCGGGAACGTCATGTCGAGGGGGTCCGCCTCTCGCGGCGGCTGTGCTTGGGGCAAGGGAGGCATCGGCTCGCGTGGAGGGCTCATGGGCCGCGCAGATGCAGGCACCGGTGGCCGTTGCTCCTGCTTCCGCATTCCGAACAGGAGCCATCCGACGAACGCCAAGGCCGCCGCAAGGAGTGCGATGATCGCCTCGAGGATCTGGATCATCCCGAGGAGATCGCTTGCCTTCGGAGAAACTGCGCGAACGCTCACGCTGAACGTCGACGACGCAGAATTGCCGGCCGCGTCCATCACCGTCAGGGTGGCGGTGTACGCCCCCGGTCGAGCGTAAACGTGACTAGCCGCTGCGGTGGACGCGGACGAATTGTCCCCGAAGTCCCACCGATACGATGTCACGCCGACGTTGTCGGTTGATGCCGACGCATCGAAGTAGAGGGACTGACCCTCGTCGACGGTCCGGGCTCCGCTGCCGTGCGGGACCGGCGCCTGGATGTCTCGCACCGTGATGCTCCGGGTGTCGGTCGCGGTGTTCCCGGAGTCGTCCCATACCGTCAAGGTCGCGGTGTAGCCGCCGGGCGTCGCATAGACATGAGTCCCGCTCGCTCCGATCACGCTCGCTCCATCGCCGAAGTCCCAGCTGTAGCCGGCGATGCCGAAGTTGTCGGACGAGCCGCTCCCATCGAATGCGGCATTGGCGCCTTGGTCGACCGTCACGGCCGAACCGGCGTTCGCAGTGGGCGCGACGACGTCGAGGGTCGCCGCGTACACGTCCCAGCCAATCGCTCGGGTATCGAGGAATGCGGCGAAGACGTCCCCCGCCGCGTCCACGGCGATGCTGGGGTTCATTTGGAAGTTGTTCGGCAGGGTATCATCGTTCACCTTTGTGTTCGCCGACCAAGTGATGCCGTCCTGCGAGGACGCTGTGTAGATGTCGTAGTTCGTCGAGCCGCCCGTGCGGTAGTCCGCCCAGGCGATCTGGATCTTGCCCGCGTTCGCGGCGAGGCTTGGGTTCAGTTGGGGCGCGAGACCGCGGTCGTCGTTCACTTGAACATTCGCTCCGAACGACGCGCCCAGGTTCGCGGACCAGGCCTCGTAGATGTCCGGGGCCGTGTTCGCGTTGCGGCCGTCGGCCCAGGCGACGTAGATGGTGCCGGCGAGGTCGACCGCGACTGTCGGATCTTGTTGGGCCACGTTGCCGACGTCGCTGTTCACGTAGATGTTCGGCGACCAGGTCGCGCCGAGGTCACTCGATTTCGCGAAATAGATGTCCGGCCCCTTGGCCGCGCTCCGGGGGTCCCGCCAGACGACGTACACATCGCGGTTGGGCGCGACGGCGATCGCGGGCTGGCCTTGTTCGGTACTCGTGACGTCGTCGTTTACTCGGACGGACGGATTGAAGCTCAGCCCGCCGTCCGTGGAATTCGCATAGAAGATGTCCGGTCCCAGGATCGGGCTCCGAGTATCGGTCCACACGACATGGACGAGGTGCGGGTTCACGGGATCGACCGCGAGGTCCGGTTCGGACTGGCTGTTCGTCATCACGTCGTTCACTCGGAGGTTCGCTCCGAAGGTCTGGCCGCCATTCACCGACTTCGCGAAATACACGTCGTTGTTCCCGCTCCGCGCATCGGTCCAGGCGATGTAGATGTTATTCGCTGTGTCCAACGCCAGGGAGGGTTCGGCCTGCGCCGCGGCGGCCGCGTCGTCGTTGACGCGGATGGGAGGCGACCACGAGCGGCCTCCGTTCGACGACATGGTGAAGTCAATGTCATCGCCGGTCGTCGATCCGGACCAACCCGCGAAGGCCAGGTACACGATGCCGTTCGTTCCCGCGGCGATTGAGGGCGACGGCCCGAAGAACGAGGCTCGGTACACTGGGGGGACGTCGATCTGGACGTTCGGCCCGAAGTGCGGCGCCACCGGGGCGGCCGCCACGGGTGGCATGAGGAACGCCAGCATGGCCACGGCGAGGAGGGCGGCGACAACGCCGATCGGAATCGTTCGGCGGGTGAAAGACACGAAACGGGCGGGCACTCGAATCATCGCAGGCGCTCCTAAGGCTCCCGCGGTTCTCACCAGACTATTTAATCGGCGTGGGCCGGGTA
This sequence comes from Thermoplasmata archaeon, assembly GCA_036393695.1. Taxonomy (GTDB): domain Archaea; phylum Thermoplasmatota; class Thermoplasmata; order RBG-16-68-12; family RBG-16-68-12; genus RBG-16-68-12. Next base: position 3,189 of record DASWGO010000088.1, on the reverse strand, counting down.
TCGAAATCGAAAACAAGTCTTGGTCAGGTCATCGATAGCCGGCGGGCCTCGTCGGTAGCGATGCCATCGTCCGTCCGATATCTTCATTCAGCCGAGGCCACTACCAATGGAGCGGGGAAGATCGTGGTGGAGTCGACGTCGTCCGGCGCGGCGAACACTTCAACCGCATCGGCGGGGGCGCTCCGGGGGCCTGATTCCCCCACGCTGGCCGAGCGATTCATCCTCGCGTTTCGACTCCCGTACGTGATCGGGTGCATTCTCGTTGGGTTTGTCCTGTTTGGGGTTCTCGACGTCGCGTTCATCATCTATGTGCAGACGTCGAACCTCTCGAAGGCCCTTGCCGCGGCGCTCGCGCCCTCCTCCCTGTTGACCGACCTCCTGATCGCGTACGCGTTCTACGCCCCGCGTTACATGCGACGGAAGCTCGTCGAAGCGGGCCGCGCTCTTTCGCCTCTCCTCCCAGATCGGGAAGGCGAGTTTCGCGGGATCTTCTCCGAGGTCGCGGCTCCTCGACCCCAGCTCATCGCCTGGTTCCTGTTCCTCGTTGCCCTTCTCCTAGCGGTCAACGCCGCGGCGATCCTCGGCACGGGCCCGTCCCCGTTCGTGTTCAACGCCGGCCCCGGTTCCGGGCTCGAGTTCGCTGCGTCGATTTACGACATCCTGTCGCTGGCGGTGGCGACGCTCGGGCTCTCCTCGGTCGTCTGGACGTTCTGGAGTATCTCCTTGGGCATCCATCGATTCGGCAGCGCTCCGCTCACGCTGCGCCCGTATTATGAAGACGCATTCCTCGGGCTCAAGCCGCTCGGAGCCTTGTCGCTCTCTCTTGCGCTCGGGTACTTTGTCTTCATCGGACTTTTCCTGCTCGCGGTCACGGGGTCGCCGTCGACGCCCACGCCCGCCGACATCCTCGGGGTCGGCGGATTTCTGAGCGGGCTCGTCCTCCTCGGTCTCGTGTTGTTCTTCTTGCCGTTGCGGAGACTCCATCAACGCATGCTCCACCAGAAGCAGCAGGAATTCGCTCGACTCCGGCCGAAGTTGAAGCCGGTCTTTGAGGAGGGCGCGGGTTCCCATGCCCCGCAAGATGTCGGCCACCTCTTCCAGGTGGACATGATCGATCGGAAGGTGTCCGCCATGGCCGTGTGGCCCTACGACGTCGGCATCCTGGGACGGTTGTCGGCCATCACGCTGTCGATCGTCGCGATCCTCATCTCTCGGATCATTGCCTTCATTTTCCATTTCTAGCCGCGAGGTCGCTGGATCCCATCGGGCCGAAAAGCCGACGCCTTAATGCTCTCCGCCCGGCTGCCCTCGTCGGGGTTTGGTATGTCCGGCGGAGAGGTCGTCGTTGAGACGTTCGATTCGCGAGTGCTGAAAGGCAATGCGCTCGGGGACCCGACGAAACGAGACGTCGCGATCTACCTGCCGCCAAAGTACGATCCGACGAAACGCTATCCGGCGGCGTACGGGATCGTTGGCTATACGGGCACCGGCAAGATGCTCCTCGGTGTCGATCCACTTGGTGAGGACCTGACGTCGAAGCTCGACCGCCTCATCCGGACGGGGAAGATGGGTCCGATGATCGTCCCCCTGGTCGACTGCTTTGCCCGGGTCGGCGGGAATCAGTACATCAACTCGAGCGCGACGGGCCGCTACGACGACTACCTGCGGAAAGAGATCGTCCCGTTCGTTGAATCGAAGTACCGGGTCTCCCGCCGTGGGATCTGGGGAAAGTCGTCCGGAGGATACGGCTCGATCGTCCATGGAATGTTGCATCCCGATACGTGGTCGGCGCTGGCCGACCATTCGGGGGACGCCCTCTTCGAATTCTGCTACGTGATGGACTTCCCGAAAGCCCTCGCGGCGTTCCGGCGGCGAGGCGGCCCGGCGAAATGGCTCCGTTGGTATTGGCGGGAGCCGAACCGGCGCCGGGAGGAGATGTACCCGATCCTGAACACGATCGGGATGGCGGCGCACTACTCGCCGAATCCGCGGAGCAAGGAGATGGGGATCGACTTCCCGTTCGACCTCGAGACCGGCGAGTGGCGCCCCGACGTCTGGGAGCGCTGGCGCGCCTGGGATCCGGTGAACATGGTGGATCGTTACGGCTCCCGCCTGCGTCGCTTGCGGCTCGTGTACATCGACTGCGGGACACAAGACCAATTCAACCTGATCTGGGGGGCACGCACCTTGCACCGGAAGCTCCTCGACCGGCGGATCCGACACGTGTACCAGGAGTTCGAGGACACCCATTCCGACATCGACTACCGGTACGACGTGAGCCTGCCGCTGATCTGGAAAGCGTTGAGGGCCTGACACGATGCAGCCCGAGATGTCCACGACGCGCCGAACCCCGAGGACCGTCTCCATCGTCTTAGGAATCGCCGGGGGAGCCCTCGACCTGGGCGTGGGCCTCTGGATCCTCGCGACCGCCCCAATGGTTTCCACGGAGACCGGGATGGGGGTGACCTGGGGCTATCTGGGAGCGATCCTGCTGCTCCTCCTCGGCGGTGTCGTCCTGGGGAGCACCGTCCAAATGATCGGGATGCGCAAGACGCCCCGGCGCCGAAGCGAGGGCTTCTTGATGATCGTGTACGGGGTCCTCATGCTCTCTGCGGGACTGGCGATGCTGGGCCGCGTGCTCCCGATGATGCAGGCCTCCGACGCCTCGGGTGGGGCGATGATCGCTGTCGGGCTGGGCATGCTATACGTTGGAGCGACGATGCGGCGAATCCACATGTCCTTTCGATGAGGCGGCGCTGCCGGCCAGGTCAAGAACTTATCCAATCGATCGACATCTCCGGACTCATGTTCCCGCTATCGAAGGGCCGCCGATTCGAGCACGGACTGTCTTTCCTGGCGACTCTCGCGTTCCTGGGCGGCTTCTTCGGGGCGCGGCTCTTCCACCTCGCGTTCCCGAGCCTCATGGTCATCACCCAGGGAATCCACTTCCATCACTTCTGGTACGGGCTCACGATGATGGGGGTCGCCGGCTGGTTGGGCATCGTCGACAACGACGAAAAGTTCGCTCGGGTCTACGCGGTCGTGTTTGGGGTCGGGGCCGGGTTCGTCGGCGACGAGGTCGGGCTCCTCCTGACGTTCGACGATTACTATTCCGAGCTCACCCTCGAGTTCCTAGTCGCCGCGGTCGCCTTCCTCATCCTCGTCGCGTTGATGATCCGATACCGCAAG
>DASWGO010000087.1:0-9815 GCA_036393695.1 Thermoplasmata archaeon | reverse complement strand
CGCGGGACGGACGTGATGAACGTCCTCCTGAACGCCTCGAACCGCATGGAGAAGTACGGCGCCTGAGCGACCCGTCAAAGCCTAAATACGAGGAGGAACTTGCGGCCGCGCTCACGGAGGAGGAGTGGACGCCACGGCCCAAATCGACCTGAGCTTCATCATCCCCATCGCAATCCTCGCGGGGCTCGGTTTCGCGGCCATCTTGACGCGAGATATCCTGCGACGGGACACCGGCTCGGCACAGATGCGGGAGATCGCGGGGGCGATTCAGCAGGGTGCGCGGGCGTTCCTGCGTCGGCAATACAAGACGATCGCCTTCATTGCGGCGGCCCTCGCGGTCCTCTTCGCGGTCGCGCTCGGCGCCCAGAAAGGCCTCCTCATCGGATTCGAGACGGCCGGGGCCTTCGCGCTCGGAGCGACGTTCTCGGCGCTGTCCGGCTACATCGGAATGCACATCGCGATCCGCTCCAACGTTCGTTCCGCAGCGGGTTCTCTCAAGTCCTTCAACGACGCCCTCGTCATCGCGCTCCGGGGCGGCGCGGTCTCGGGCCTTTCGATTGTCAGCATGTCTCTTGCGGGCGTGGCCCTTTTGTATTACGGGTACGGGGCCCTAGGATCCGCCATCAACCCGACGACGTTCAACGATTGCATCACCGCGGGGTACACCATCGCCCTGTGCACGGCCAAGGCCACGGAAGACAGCCTGATCCTATCGATCGTCGGCTTCGGGTTCGGGGCGAGCCTCGTCGCGTTGTTCGCACAGCTCGGAGGCGGCATCTACACGAAGGCGGCGGACGTCGGGGCGGACCTGGTCGGCAAGGTGGAGGCAGGCATCCCGGAGGACGACCCGAGGAATCCCGCCGTCGTCGCGGATCTGGTCGGTGACAACGTCGGAGACTGTGCGGGCCGCGGAGCAGACCTATTCGAATCGACCGCCGCGGAGAACATCGGTGCGATGGTGCTTGGCGTCGTCCTCTTTCCGTTCTTCGGGATCGCGGGCGTGATCTTCCCGCTCGTCGCGCGGTCGCTTGGCCTCGTCGCGAGCATCGTCGGGGTTTTCGTGGTCCGTGCGCGCGAGGACGAAGCACCGATGAGCGCCCTGAACCGCGGATACATCGTGGCGTCGGTCCTCGCGGCGATCCTATTCGGGGTGGCGGCGTGGGCGATGCTGCAACCGTCCACGCCGACGGCATCGGGAGGCCTGACCTGGGCCTACTACTGGGTCTGCGGCATCACCGGCATGGTGACTGCGGTCGTCTACGTATGGGTCACGCAATACTACACGGAAGCCCGGTATCGACCCGTGAGAGACATCGCGAAGTCTTCGGAGACCGGGCCTGCGACGAACATCATTTCCGGCTTCGCGGTCGGTCTTGAGGCGACCGCGATCCCTGCGGTTGTCGTGTCCATTGCGATTCTGTTCTCGTTTTGGCTTGGAGAATCCACGGGGATTCCCGGCGGCGGTATCTACGGGACCGCAATCGCGACGATGGGCATGCTGGCGACGGCGGCCTACATCCTGGCGATGGACACCTTCGGGCCGATCGTAGACAACGGTGCCGGCATCATCGAGATGGCCGGCATGTCCGAGGCCGCGCGGAAGAACATGGACAAGCTCGACGCGGCGGGCAACACGACGAAAGCCCTCACGAAAGGCTACGCGGTCGGAAGCGCAGCCCTCGCCGCGTTCCTCTTGTTCAACGCGTTCCTCTCCGAGGCGCGAGTGAAGGCCGTCGATCTCGCGCATCCGGAGACGTTCATCGGCGCGTTCATGGGGGCAGCCCTCGTCTTCCTGTTCACTGCTTTTGCCATCCGGGCGGTCGGCCGCGCAGCCTGGTCCATCATCAAAGATGTTCGCGACCAGTTCCGCGAGAGCCCGGGGATCATGGCGGGCACCGTGAAGCCGGATTACGGGCGGACCGTGGACATCTGCACACGGAGCGCACTCCGGGAGATGGTCGTGCCGGGCGTCCTCGCGGTCGCGACACCGATTGCCGTTGGCATTATATTCCGATTCGTCAAGATCTCCACGATTCTTGTCGCGGGCGTCCCGCAGCCGATCCCGGCGGGTGAGCCCCTCGGCGGCACGCTCATGGTCGGGACAATCGCGGGTGTCCTGATGGCGCTCGTGCTCAACACCGGGGGCGGAGCCTGGGACAACGCGAAGAAGTTCATTGAGGCCGGTAATCTCGGCGGCAAAGGAAGCCCAACGCACAAGGCGGCGGTCGTCGGCGACACCGTGGGCGATCCGTTCAAGGATACCGCGGGGCCCTCCCTGCACATCCTCGTCAAACTGCTGTCGACGATCACGCTCGTCATCGCCCCGCTACTAGTGTAGCCGTCGAGCCAGGCGCGAGTCAATCATCAATGCGAGGTGCGGAGTCGCGGCGACTCCCGGCGCAAACCGTTAAAAGGCATGCCCGAGATGCCGCGCCGGAGGAGGAGAGTTTGGCGACACCCCCCGTCAGCCCGCCCCAGCCGCCGCAACCGGAACTCGGCGCCCGTCGATCGAGAATATGGCAGATCGTCGCGGTTGTCGTGGTAATCCTCGTAGTCATCGGGGGGGTCGTGATTTACGTCCAGCTCACCCGACCTCCATCCGCCGTCTGTACTCTGAGTTCCAAGAACCCGCTCATCTTCGACCAGCCCGAGAGCCCGGACAACACCGATCCGGCGACGACCTTTTCGACGCCGGGTTGGGGGATTGTCCAACAAGTCTACCAGGGCCTCGTGATGTACAACCAGTCAAGCTACACGACCTTCTTGCCCATCCTCGCGAAGAACTGGACGTTTTCCTCGGATCACTTCAACATCACGTTTCACCTGCGACCCGGGGCCCACTTTTCGAACGGAGATCCGGTAAACGCGTATGTGATGTGGTTCAGTCTGTACCGGTCGATTGTCATGAACCAGCCCCCGGAGTTCATCTTGGGCCAGAATTTCTATCTCCCCGGATTGAGCAACCTCACCGCGACCCCCCGAGAGATCCGTCAGACGACCGCGTATATGGAGACCGCGCTCTCCACCTGGAACTTCTTCGCGCCGACGCCGACCCAGATCACGTACATGAAGCGGACCGACCAGTCATTCCAAGTGATTGACAACCGCACCATCCAGCTGAACCTCGGCTACGGATACAATGGCCCGGTCGCGTACGCGTACATCTTCTCGACGCTCGCGGCCCCCGTGGCCGCCGCCGTGGATCCCACCGTCATCCAGGCGAACGGCGGCGTCCACCCCGGGCCCAATACGTGGATGGCCAGCAACCTCCTCGGGAGTGGGCCGTACAAGGTCCAGTCATACGACCCAGCCACCGGCGAAGTGCTCGTCCCGGATCCCAACTACTGGGGGACTGCCTCCGCGGCAGCGGAGCCGTGGAACAACGTCCTGCAGCCGGCGAAGTCCTCAATCCAGATTAACTTCCAGGGCACGACCGCGGTCGAGGTGCAAGACCTGAAATCTGGCCAAGTCGCGGGGGCGTCCTTTGCCTACGTCGGCCCGTCAACGGTCAACGACCTGAAGACCACCGCCTGCGTGACCGTGACGACCCTCGACGACGTGTACAGCTCCACGGCGGGAGGCTGGTGGATATACATGAACCAGAATGTCCCCCCCTTCAACAACCTCTCCGTGCGCAAGGCGGTCGTCCATGCGATCAACTATCAGGAGATCATCAACGTGGCGTTCGGCGGATACGCGAAGCAATGGGTAGGGCCGGTCCCGCCGGGCTATCCATACTACAATCCGGACAACCTCGCTCCGTATCCGTACGATCTCGCTTTGGCCAAGCAAGAGATGAACAATTCCCCGTACCCGCTCCCGCAAGGATACGGTCCGACGCTAAACTACGAGTACATCAATCTGGGTGACTGGAAGACCGTCGCGACGCTCCTCCAAGGGTACCTCTCCCAGATCGGGATCAAGATCAATCCGGTCGCGATTCCGCTTGACCAGCTCTATGTCGAGCAAGTCCTCGACGCGAGCGGGACCTGCACAACGATGACCAACGTGAATGGAGGCCCGTTCCCGATCGGGCAGGAGTTCTACACATCGGACTATATCGCCCCCGATGATTGGACCCAGAACAACGCGATTAGCTACGGCAGCGCGAACATGTGCATGTCGCAGTACAACAACCTCACGATGGATTCCCTCGTGATCGATGCCGCGGGTCAAAGCAACCCGACGAACCTGACGAACGACTATTCCCAGATCACGCGGATGATGTACGACAACTACACGAACGCGTGGCTCGTCGTGCCCCAACAGTTCGCGGTCTACAATCAACTCCTCCGCGGCGTGGTGTTCAACCCCATGGGGAGCGGCCTCCCGTTCACAATGGTCATGAATACGGAATACGCGTGAAGCCGCTCGCCGGGCCCCGAGCAAGGCGGTTCGCCGTTCGCCACCCGGCCCGCGAAAGCTAACCCGCGACCGTCGATTCGCTCGGTCGTGAATTCCCGGATTCGGATCGAGGCGACCCCGGAAGTGTGGGCATCTCGCCCAACAGCTCTTCGGGGGGAATCTCCCCCACCTCTTCCGCGCGATGGCAGGCGACCCACTGATCCGGGATGCCGGGGAGCACCCGCAACAAGGGCTCTTCCTCCCGGCAGCGATCGATCACGAAGGGACATCGTCCCGCGAACCGGCAGCCCGGCGGCGGATTGATCAGGGTCGGGACTTCGCCCGAAACGCGGTACCGCATCGCACGGCGTCGGGCATCGGGAACCGGTAGGGCCGCGAGGAGCGCCTTCGTGTACGGGTGGAGCGGTCGCTCGAGAACGCCGCGGACCGGACCCGCCTCTGCGATCTTGCCGAGATACATCACCGCAACTCGGTCGGCGACGAACCGGACCGCGGCGACGTTGTGAGAGATCATGAGGTACGAGAACCCGAACCGACTTTGTAGGTCCACCAGGCGATTGAGGATCTGGGCTTGAACCGCGACATCGAGGGCACTGGTCGGCTCGTCCAAGACAATCAGCTTGGGGCGGAGACTCAGCGCTCGGGCGAGAGAAAGGCGCTGCCGACCGCCACCTGAGAACTCGTGCGGATACAAATCGATCGAACCCGCGGGCAAGCCGACGGTGGGCAGAACTTCGCTAACTTTCGCACGGAGTTCCGCACGGCTGAGTTTGCCTTGGGCCAGCAGCGGTTCGCCAACAATCTGCCAAACGCGCATGCGGGGGTCCAGCGAGCCAATCGGGTCTTGGAACACGACTTGGACCTGCCGCCTCCAGGCGAGGAGCTCACGGCCCTCGAGATGCGTGATATCTTTTCCGCTGAACAGAATCCGTCCGCGGGTGGGCTCGTAAAGTCGAGCGATCACCCACCCGAGCGTTGTCTTGCCTGAGCCCGATTCCCCGATGAGGCCGAGCGTCTCCCCATGCCGAACTTGGAGGGATACGCCATCCACGGCGTGGATGACGCGTTTTTCTCGCCGGGCCAGCGTATCGGAGAGGGATGGTGTGAGCGGAAAATGCTTTTCGAGGTCGATCGTTTCGACCAACGCCTCCGTCACGGGAGAGCCTCCACGTCCTTGCTGAAATAGCACGCGGCCAAGTGGCCGCGAACCCGGGATCCTTCCGCCGGGAGAAGGGCCGGACCGGGGTCCTTCGAGCAGACCGGCTTTGCTAACGGACAACGCGGATGAAACGGGCATCCGGAGGGAATCCGAGAAAGATTCGGAACCGTCCCACGCAGGGACGGCAGCGAGCCATCGGTCTTGTACCGGTTCGGAACGGCACGGAGCAGGGCTTTCGTGTAAGGGTGGCGAGGATTCTCGTACACCTCCTCCAACGGCCCGAACTCGACCAGATGGCCGGCGTACATGACCCCGACATCGTCCGCCATCTCCGCGATCACCCCGAGATCGTGACTGATGAACAGGATCGACGTCCGCACCTCCGACATGAGTTCTTTCATGAGGGTCAACACTTGGGCTTGGATTGTAATATCGAGGGCGCTCGTCGGCTCGTCCGCGATGAGGAGCGAGGGACGGCCGCTCAAGGCAATGGCGATCATAATGCGCTGTCTCATTCCGCCCGAGAGTTCGTGCGGATACAAGGTCAAGATCGTCTCCGGATCGTTGATGCGGACGAGTCTCAGATATTCGAGGACTTCCCGTCGCATCGATTCGTCCGCTCTGAGGATCGTCCGGAGCCTCTTCGATGGCAAGGAGGGAACGAGCGGCTTCGTAAGCACGTCGGAAGCCTTCGGGGGATCGCGCTTCGAGTAATCGAACGGCTCTCCGGCCGGGAGGATGCCTGGCATTTTTCCCGTTTCGCGAAGTTGTCGGATCCGCACGGACTCGGCGATTTGATCGAAAATACGGTACGCGGGATTCAAGGAGTTCAAAGGCTCCTGAAACACCATGCTGACGCCCGTCCCTCGGATGCGTGGCAACTGCCACTTCTCAAGTTTGAGCGTGTCGATTCCGCGGAACAGAATCTCCCCCGATCGGACTTTCGCGGGGGGCTCCGGGAGCAAGCGTGGGATCGAATGCGCGAGCGTGCTCTTCCCCGAGCCGGTTTCGCCGACAATCCCGAGGACGTGGCCCGGTTCGATTTCGAACGATACTTCGCTCAAGGCGTGGAACGTCCCCGCGCCGACGACGTAGTCGACCGACAGGTTCTTCACTTCGAGCACGGGAGCCGCCATCGCCACCCCGTCCGAGTTCGCTAAGCCTCCGCCGGTACTGCCGCTGCGGCAAGGGTGGTCGGGACCGCGGTCTGAGCGAGTGCCCTTCGACTTCTCGGATCGAGGACATCGCGGAGTCCGTCGCCCAAGAGGCCGAAGGCAAGAACCGTGAGAAAAATCGCAGCGCCCGCGGACAAGACCATCCAAGGGTACGAGGTGAGGTAGGTCTGATAGCCCTCGACCATGTTACCCCACTCCAAGACGCCCAGCTTCACCCCAACCCCGATGAAAGAAATCGTGGAGAAGGTCACGATCACGGTCCCGACGTCCAAGGTGAAATAGACCAACACTGGTTCGATGATGTTTCGGATCACGTGCCGTAGAACGATCCTCACGTCGGATACGCCCGCGGCCTTGGCGGCGACGATGTATGGCTGCTGCTTCACGACGAGGACCTCGCCGCGGACGAGCCGAACATAGTAGGGCCACCAGGTGAACAGGATCGCCAATAGCGACGGGCCGAGGTCCCGCCCCAGCGTGGCGGCAATCGCCAAGGCGAGCACGAGGCTCGGAAACGCGAGGAAGACGTCGGCGAGCCGGAGGATCATGACCGAGAAGACACCCCCGACCGTCCCCGGTCGGTCCCAATATCCGGCGACGAGCCCAAGACTCCCGCCGACGAGGAGGGCAAACAGGGTGATCGAGAACCCAATCGCGAGATCGAGGGGCAGGGCTGCGAGGACCCGCGAGAACATATCCCTACCGAGGTTGTCGGTGCCGAGGAAGTGCTGGGCGGACGGGGGTAGCGCGCACACCGTCACGTTGTTGACGATCGGCCCGGGACAGGGAGACGGATAGTAAGCAGGATCGTAGGGCAGGATCGAAAGCGGACGTCCAAGCAAAGCTTGGCCGACGATCGGCAAGATCGTGATGAGGAGGGCCAATACGACAATGACGACGACCATGGCGAAGCCCAACAGCGTGAGTGGGTTGGCCCGCATGACCCGCACAAAGCCTCTGAGTCCCGGACGCAGGGAACGAAGGGTCCTCCGAACCCACATAGGCCCGGACGGGACGCCCGCGCTTCCCAGGGCGCGCCGCCCCTCGGTAACCGCCATTTATCGCCACTCCACGCGCGGGTCCAGGACCCCGTACATCACATCCGCGACGAGATTCGAAACGACGACACCAACCGCGAAGAAAATGACAACTCCGATCGTCCCAGCAAAATCGTAGTTCGTGATTGCGTTGTATGCATACCGTCCGATCCCCGGCCACTGGAAGATGGACTCAATCACGACGGTCCCGGAGAGGAGGCCGCCCGCGGTGACTCCGAGGACCGTCGCCGTCGAGATCAGCGAATTGCGGAGGGCATGTTTGTAAAGCACCCATGTTTCCGAGAGCCCTTTGATTCGGGCGGTCTTGACGTAGTCGAGAGGGAGCACCTCGAGCATCGAGCCCCGGGTCATTCGAGTCGCGATCCCCATGTTTAGGAATGCGAGGGCCGTTGCGGGGAGGACGAGGTGGAGGACCGCGTCTCCCGCCGCGGGAAGATTCCCCGCCAGGAGCGCGTCGAGGATCGAGAAGTGGGTGATCTGGGGGAACGGCGGCGTCTGGGTTGAGAAAGCATACTTGTACGGAAGATTGAGCGCAGGGCCAATTGCGAGGGCGGCGACGAGGGCTGCCAGGTACGTTGGCGTCGCCCATCCGCTCAAGTAGAACGTGCGGACCACGTGATCGGGCCAGCGTCCGGCCCCGTTGGCGGCAACGACCCCGAGTGGAATGCCGAGGATGATCATGATAAGCAGCGCGGCCAGCACCAGCTCGACGGTCTCCGGCAAGGCATTCAGGATCTGGGGGAGCACGGGGAGACCGCTCGGACTCGTTAACCAGTTCCCCGTCAAGAGGTTGCTGAGGTAGTTCACGTACTGGTTCGGCAGTGGCTGGTCGAGGCCGAACGTCGCCTTGCACTGATCGATCGCCGCCTGGGTCCGGGCCTTCGTCCATGCCGCACACGGATTTGCGATTGCGACGTGCGTGAAGAAGAACGTAATCGTGACGACGCCGAAGACGACCGGGATGAGTTGGAGTAGCCTCTTCCCTACGAACACGATCAGGTCGCTACGACTTCTCCCCAAGTCGATCAACCCCGAGCGCGCCTTCCACCCGAGACGACAAGATGCCGCCGTGGCGCGCGCCGGCGGGCCTCAACGTAGCCTTCGGGCTCAACCGATTCGATAAGGGGGCAAACCCAATAAAGGTGCAGGAAACTGGCATGCGTCGGGACTCCTGGCACCCGCGGGTCCTCATTTCGAAACGTCGCGCCTGGACCGAGCCGACGTAAACGCCTATATAGAATGACCGATTTGGGAACGAAGCCGATTTTATGTACCAACGGGTCCAGCGGGAGGACGTCGTGCGGATCCCGCCGGAACGACTCGGGGAGGACATCGACGCGGTCGCTCGGGAGCTCACCCGGACCACCCTGGAAGGCAAGATCGGGGCGGACAAGACCCTCACCCTGATCGCGAGCAACATCGAGCGCGTCGGCGAAGGCCGGATCGTGCACGGGGACGGCGCGGTCTACCAGCGGGTGCGGTACGACGCCCTCGTGTTCGCGCCGACGCTCCAAGAGATCGTCGAGGGTACCGTGGTGGAAATCCTTAAGTTCGGCGCGTTCGTAAGATTCGGTCCTCTGGACGGCCTTTTGCACATCTCGCAGGTCATGGACGACCGGGTCGACGTGGACGAAGAGGGCCAGCGGCTGATCGGCAAAGACACGAAGCGCGACCTCCGGATCGGCGACAAGGTCCGCACGCGCATCGTCGCGGTGTCCCTGAACGAGCGGGCGCCGCGGGAGTCGAAGATCGGCCTGACGATGCGTCAGCCGGCACTGGGCAAACTCGACTGGATCGAAGAGGATCGCGCGAGGGCGGAAGGCCGCGTGAGGAAGAGGAAAGGTTGAGCCATGGTCGTGAAGATTCCGAAGGCGTGCAAGAACTGCGGTCACGTGACCGACGAGGACAAGTGCCCCTTGTGCGGCGGCGAGACGTCGAAAGACTGGCAAGGGTACGTCATCATCGTGGACCACCAGCGGTCCGAGATCGCGAAGAAGATGGGCATCCATGTCAACGGGAAGTTCGCCCTCCGCGTTCGCTGAATTCGCCGACGTGACG
>DASWGO010000086.1:0-2961 GCA_036393695.1 Thermoplasmata archaeon | reverse complement strand
CGCCGCATCCCGAATGAGAATCGCGTGGCAATCTTTATTTGCGTACCGAGAATCTGCGGCGCGGTCTTCGCATGACTTCCTCCGCCGAGAACGACATCAGCGCGGGCGAACAGGCCCTCGGACAGCTCGATTACGATGCCGCCTACAAGCACTTCGATAAGGCAACGAAGGCCGATCCGACCAATGCGGTGGCGTTCTTCGGGAAAGCCGAGGCGGCCCTGGGAGTCCCGAAAGTCGAGCCAGACGAAATCCTGGGGCTCTACAAGAAGGCGATTGACTTGGACGGCGAGAACCCACAGTTCCGGGACGCCCTCGCCTCGTTCTGCGTCGATCTCGGACGCTTCAACGACGCGGAAGAACAGTACAACGCCGCAGCGAAGTTGGACGAGGAGAACGCCCCGTTCTACTGGTCCGAGTTTGCCATTCAATATGCGCGGAAGGCGCCCCTGGTCATGGAACAATTTCTCGACGACAAGACCCGGGACATGATCCGCCAAAAGGCGTTGACGTACGCCTTGCGGGCCCTCGGGATCGAGAAAGAGGACGCGAAGCGGATCCTCTGAGACCATCACGCGACTCGGACGTCCGGAGCCCGCCCCCGGCGGCCCACGCGACATTCGACGCACACGCTGCCCGCCATGTGGTCGTCGCAAGCCGGTCGGCCGCAGCTGCGGCAGGCTCGGAGGGTCGGGCGTTGGCAGATATGACAGAGGACGAACACGGCCATGGCCCTCGATGGACGCGGGACGCCATGAGGCTTTGCCGCTAGCGGCCCCCGGTCGAGGGGTCGTCCGTAAACATGTTTACGGAAGGGCGAACGGTTTCCTCCGCCGGGGGTCCTGTGCGAATACTTTCACTGATCCCTCCCTGAAACAGTTATATTATAGCTCCACATATGGGTCTTCATGAGCCCTCTCGAAGCGCCCATCGAAGCTTCGGCCCCGCTGGTCCTGCTATCGTATGATGTGTCCACGACGAATCGTTCCGCGGCCTCTCGGGTCGCTCACTTGATCTTCGGTCGCAAGGACATGCCGGAGGCATCCCCGCGGCCGTACATCCTCCGGCCAGGGGTCGTCTGGATCGGGCAATCCGTCTTCGTCCTGCCGCAACCGCTCGCGATGGAACTGGCGGAGAAACTCCAGGGCCTCGGCGCCGCCGTGACGATGGCCCGCGTCACGATGCCTTCGGCGGAGATCGAGGCCTTCCGACGCCGCCCGCGGCACCGACCCGCGGCGTAAGCATGTTTACGCGATGACGCGAGATCCGAGCCTTCGCCTACTTCGCCGGACGCGGGTACAGGAGGATCCCCCACCAGACGGTATTCGAGACGATGGCGAATACGATCAGCCAACCGATCGAGCCGCCGGGTGTCTCAGCTCCTTCCGACGCGAGCCCGATACTGAATGCGAGCGCGTAGAGCGACACAAAAGTGGCGGCAGCGGCAACCCCAACACGCTTCCAGCTAACATCCCGCTTCACCATCACTGGGTTACAGGGCCCGGACGGGCGTATTCCTTGTCGTGGAGCGCCCGCGCAGCGGTTGGTTCGTTTCCTCCCACCGCTCCGTGAACGACTGGCTCGTCGCGTCCAGTCTGGTTCGAATGACCAACTCGGAGACATGGTTGGAGAGCCGAAATGCAAGCCCCTATAGGGTCCGTTGCCGCACTCCCGCCCACCGTAAACATGTTGACGGAAGACGGCCGCGACCCGCCCGAATGTCGGCCTTACAGCTCGCGCAGTTCGCCGAAGGTGGTCGACCGCTCCGCGAACGCGTTGTGCTTGTGAATGGACTCTTCCGCCTCGGACTTCACCCGCACCCAGGTGGTGTCCGGCATCTTCGGATAACGCTTCAGAAGGCGGTCCAAGACGTCGCGCACGACGTCCTCGACGAACTTCGGATTGCGGTGCGCCATCTCGACGAGGCGGCCCTCGTCCGGCCGCTTGAGCAGACCGAACGTCGGCGCCGACAGGGACCCTTCGACGATGTCGACGAGTTCATCGGCCTCGATCTCATGCCCCGGCGGCTCCTGGAGGATCGCGGTCGTCCGGTTGCGCTGGTTGTGCGTGATGATCGGCACGCCATCCGGCCATTTCGCGATCTCGGGATGGGCCTGCAACAAGTCCTCCCGAACCGTCTCCATCGCACATGGACAGGCGGTCATGCCGACGACCTCGACGCCGATCGAGCGCTCGACGTCCGGGGCCCCGCGCCGCGCGTTCGCTCGCGCGACCAGGCGGTATGGCTCCAAGGAGGTCCGGCCCGACGGAGACGTGCGCTCGAGGAAGTAGTCGGCCTGCGCCCAGACCTCGGAGGTCGTCGCATATTCGTGCCGCTTCAAGAGAGAACGCGCGATGGTCTCCGTCAGCTCTTCCAGGCTGTCGACCGGTTCGCGCACCGAGCGATCGACGACCTCATTGATCGCCTCCAGGTTCCGCGAGAGATGCGACCCCTTCTGGTCCGGAGGCAGGTCGACGAACAGATCGAGCGTTGTCGTCAGCGTCAGCGTTCGATTGGGACGACGGACCTGGACGGGCTTCACAACGCCGGTCACGCCGACTTTGTTGAGCCGGAACGAGTTCGTGACCTTCTCGCCCTGCACGTCCTTCGGGATGGGATCGACCCGCGGCGGCTTACCATCCCGTCGGCTTAAAACTTGCCGTTCCAACCGAAGGATGCAGTGGTTCCGTAACCGACCAGCCAGAAGATTTCGGTTGCCTTCTCACTGCAGTGTCCTGTCTGGGCCGTCCCCCACGATTTGCACGATGACCTCGCGATGCCTCGGTTTGTTGTCGAGCTCGAGGAAGACGACCTGCTGCCACGTTCCCAGAGCGGCACCGCCGTCGACGATCGGGAGGGTGAGGCTCGGTCCGAGGAACGTGGCGCGGATGTGGCTGTGGCCGTTTCCGTCGTGCCACCGGCGCTCGTGCCCGTACTCGATCGACAGCGGGAAGAGCCGATCC
>DASWGO010000085.1:0-4776 GCA_036393695.1 Thermoplasmata archaeon | reverse complement strand
GCGCTGAGGTAGCGAAGCTCGGTCCAACGCGCCAGACTTGAGATCTGGTGGGCCGCAAGGCCCTCGGGAGTTCGAATCTCCCCCTCAGCGTACTAGCGGAGCACCAACATCCAGTCAATCCAGCGGAGGTGCTCTATGTATTGATTCCCCAAACGTACTATGCTCCCGGGAACAGTGGCCCTGGTTCTCTTGGCGACATTCTGGGCATCAGACGATTTGCTTGCTTGACCAGCGGCCCTTAATGGCCTTCGGCGCGGCTCGTACCGCTTATGGGCGCACATCGTTTGAGGTCCTGGGATCGACGTGTCGCGGAAAGGTGGACCTTGGACGATGTCTAAGCCCGAAATGAAGTCGCTCTTGACGACGATGAAACCCATGGGCCATGAGGAACTCGCTCACGATCTGTTCGTCAATTGCTCTCCCGGGCCGGACTCGGTTCTGCGGATGAGGGGCATGAAAGGCACGAGCCTCTTCTGAATGGCGCTACTCTGTTCCTGTTCATCGCCGACGCGAGGGAACGACTCCTCACGCGCCTATGAAGCGGTCCGGTGGGAAGCGTGAACCACTTCGTTACTCGAACATCATTCGGTCGCAAATGGCATGCCGACCAACGCCGGACCCAACCTAGCTCGGGGGCTTCGACTCCGGAGGAGCTTTCTCGGGCGGCTTCATCGCCTCCGTGAGCTGCCGGAGCCGCCGGGAGACGAGGAGCGCCATCGCGATGACGCCGGCGGCGAGGGCGATGATCGCCCCCAAGAAGATCATCGAGAACAGGAACAAGGTCGAGACGAGATCCTGGGGCAGGCTGAAGCCGCCGCTCCCGCTCCCGCTGCCATTGCCCGAGCCAGAGCCGCTTCCGCCACAGTTGGACGTGCAACCTCCGCTGCCGGTGTTGACCGTCAACGTGTTAGATGCTGAGGCCTTGTAGCCCGAGCTGTCAATCGCATCGATGTGAACGTTGTAGGTGCCGGAAGACGTCGGAGTGCATGAGAAGCTGTTCGTGTAGTTGGGAGTGGTAAAGGGTTGCGTTTGCGGACCGCATCCCGGTGCGCTCCCGTTCACCCAGACGGTGAAAGGGGTGCTGCCGGTGTTAGTGAAGTCGAGATGAATCTGAGTTTGCGTGCCCGCCGAAACCGGATTCGGCGAGAACGAGAGGCTGACGGTGAACGTCCCCTGGGGGGTGAGGCGCATCGTCGGCGGTCGCGCGGGTGGGACCGAAACGCCGAGACTCCCAAAGGCGTATACCGCAAGGAGTAGGACGACGAGTGCCGCCCCGAGAACCCTGCGTTGCCACCGCGGTCTTTCATCCGCCTCGCCGTGCATGGTCGCGCGGAGGTTCCGGTCGGCCTCAAAAAACTAGCGTCGTGAGTATCAAGCGACGGACTCATCTAACCGATCCTCCGATCCACCTCGAACTCCGAAGCCTGGCCCGGCCCCCGGTTATTCCGAATGACAATGTCGCGGCGGCGTATATCGGACTCGATCCGCGTGCTCGGAGTCCTCATGGCGGTCCCCGAGAAAACGCGCGGCCGCGCTCGGGTGACGGCAGGGAATGTCACCGAAGTAAGGCGCCGAGCGAGCGAAATCTCCGCCCCGCGTCGGGGGTCTCTTTCTCCTGGTTGACGTGCCGCTCGGCCTCATCGCGGCGCGCCCGCCGCTCACCGGCTAAGGGCCCTCCTCGCCGCGCTTCCGCGAGGTTGATGAAACCCTCCGACCATGGCCGGTCAGATGATTTCCCGTCGCCGATCCACGATTCTTATCGCGATTGCGGTTTCGATTGTGGTGATTGCCGCCGTCTACGTGGCAAGCCGCCCTCCAATTGCGCCTGCATCAGACAGCAGCAACCCGCCTCCCGTGACGCCGAATCCGGAGCCGTCGGCATGTCCGCGTTCCGTCGGCTTGTGCATCGAGCGCAACGTGACGCGAATCATTGATGGCGACACGCTGGACGTCGAAGGGAGCCTCCGAATCCGGCTCGTGCTCGTCAACGCTCCGGAACTCAATGCCACCGGCGGGCCGGAATCCAGAGACTATCTCACCAGTCTTTGCAGCGGTGCGAGCGCCCTCGTCGACGAGGACGATTTCCAGATCGGCCACGACCCGTATGGTCGAGTTCTCGCGGTCGTGTATTGCGGAAGCACGAATGCCAACGCGGCGATGATCTCGTCCGGCCATGCGACGACGTACTACGCGTTCTGCTCCGTCAGTGAGTTCGGAAGTGCCGCGTGGTCGGGTTGCGCCACTCCCCCACCGCCGCCACCCGGGAACTGCGACCCCGCGTATCCCGACGTCTGCATCCCGCCGCCGCCTCCGGACCTGGATTGCTCGGACATCCCGTTCCGGAATTTCCGCGTTCTCCCGCCGGATCCGCATCACTTCGATGGCGATGGCGACGGGATCGGCTGCGAGGCGTAGCGTCGCCCGCCTGCCGACCGCGCCTATTCCGTGTTCTTCTGGATCGCGGCTTGGCTGGAGTGGCCTGGGAAGATTTCGACCGTCTTGATGTTGACCATCTCGAGCAGGCCGTAGCGGCCCAGCTCGCGTCCCACGCCGCTGTGCTTGACGCCGCCGAATGGCATCCGCGGATCCGACTTAACGACGCCGTTGATGAACACCATCCCGGACTCCACCTGAGCCGCGAGTTCGTCCGCCTGACCGAGGTTCCGCGTCCAGATGCTCGCGCCCAAGCCGAACTCGGAGTCGTTCGCTTCGTCGATCGCGGCACGCAGGCTCGGCACCGCCATCACGGGTGCGACCGGGCCGAACGTCTCCTCGCGGAGGACGCGCATCTCCTTCGTGACGTGGCTGAGCAGGGTGGGCTCGAAGTACCAGCCCTCCCGACGGCCGCGCTTTCCGCCGACCTCGATCTTCGCGCCTTTCGCGATTGCGTCCTTCACCTGGCCTTCGATCTCATCCCGTTGCGTCTTGCTGACCAGCGGACCGACATCGGTCGTTGGATCGAGCGGATCGCCCATGCGAAGTCGCTTTATCCGCTCCGCGAACTTGGCGACGAATTCGTTGGCAGCGGAGTCGACGACGAAGAAGCGTTTGGCGGCGATGCATGACTGTCCGCCGTTGACGAATCGCCCCGCGACCGCGCCTTTCGCCGCCGCGTCCAGGTCCGCGTCACCCGCCACGATGAATGGATCCGATCCGCCGAGCTCGAGGACGACTTTCTTCAGGTCCTTCGAGGCCTCGCGGGCGACGTAGACCCCCGTGCGGACGGATCCCGTCAGGCTCACGACAGAGACCGGGGAGTGGATCAGGGCCGTTGCGGTCGTTCGATCTCCGACGACGATCTGGAAGACGGCATCGGGAAGGCCCGCTTCGCGGAACGCGATTTCCAAATTGCACCCGGACTGCGGCGACGCACTCGCCGGCTTCACGACGACCGTATTGCCAGCGATTAGGGCCGGCACCGCGAACCGGACGATCTGCCACATCGGGAAGTTCCACGGCATGATCGACCCGAGGACGCCGCGAGGATGGAACGCGATGTAGGAGCGCATCGCATCGGTCGCGACGAGCTCCGGCTGCAAGAAGCCCGGCCCGTTCTCCCCGAAATACTCAGCGGCCCAGGCGCACTTCTCGACCTCGGCGATCGCCTCGCGGATGACCTTCCCCATCTCGAGGGTCATCGTCTCCGCGTACGCGTCCTTGTGCTTTCGGAGGACTTCGGCGAATCGCAGCAGGTAGGCCGCGCGCTCCTTCGGATCGACACGGGACCACGACCGGAAGGCGTCGCGGGCAGCCTGGACCTTCGCGCGGACCTGCTGTGCCGTCGCAATCGGGTACGAAGCAAGGGCCTTCCCCGTTGCAGGGTTGATCACATCAAACGTGCGGCGTTTCGCGGCCGAAGACTTCCGTCGAGTCGGCATGTGCTTCTCCATTCCTACCTACCGGCTCCGGGCCAAATAATCCTTTGCGGCCCCTCGAGGCAGAGCACTCACCAATGCGTCCCGACGAATCCCTGAAGGAAGATTAATATCGAAGCCCGCGATGAAAGCGCCCCGTGCGTGGGTGGCCCAGCTTGGTCAAAGGCGCAGCGTTGAGGTCGCTGTCCCGCAGGGGTTCGCAGGTTCAAATCCTGCCCCACGCATCTTCTACGCTCGCGGTGTCCGCCGACTGACTCACCCGATGAGCCAGCCCCGTGCATCGGCCATCAGGATCGCGAGCGTCACGACCGCGGACTCGAATTCTCCGCCTCGCGCGCTCGACAGCGCCGACGTCACGCTGATTCGCTCGACCGATTGAATCTCGTCGGGGTTCGGTCGCCGCTCCGTGGGTTGACATTCCTTCGCGAAGAAGAGGTGCAGGGTCCCTTCCAGATACGCGGTCAAGTTGTTCCCGGCGTACATCTCGAGGAACTTCGGCCCTTGGTATCCCGTCTCTTCCAGGAGTTCGCGCCGCGCACACGCCTCGGGGGACTCGCCGTTCCGCGCGGTTCCGCCGGGCAGCGAGTGGACGATCCGTCCGAGTCCGTGCCGGTATTCTCGAGTGAGGACGATCTGCTTTTGTGGGGTAACCGCGAGGACGGCGGCGGAGGTCCCGAAGTGCATCCGGATCCACCGCTTCCGTGCGCCGCTCGGCAGTTCGACCTCCTCCTCCGAGATCGGAGGCCATCCCTCCCGCAACGGCTGGGACGACAGGATGCGGGGCTCCGACGTCATGGGGACCCGGGCGGCACCGCGACCCGGCTACTTATCGCCGTCGATGCGCCGTCGGTCTGGATTGCGGTCCTCAGAGCACAACTCTTATTACGAGCCACCCGGGTTT
>DASWGO010000084.1:0-1546 GCA_036393695.1 Thermoplasmata archaeon | reverse complement strand
CTCAGCGAGTCCGTGTTGCCTCGTGTCCTCGATCGGGACGAGGTCTACCAGGTCCTGACCGCGACGGTCCGTCAGTCCGCCGACTTGCCGTTGGCCCGGTAAGTGCGCGCGTTGCCGTCGGCCGCTTCACGGACCACCGTCCATCCGTGAGCGAGCTTCCATTGACCGTCCTTGGACCGATGGTCCGCGTGGCCCTGGCCGAGATGCTCCAACTCCGCTTCGAGGTAGTCCGCATCCGTGTCGAACTCCGGAACCAGCGTGCCGGCGGAGAGGAGCTGACCGAGAAGAGCGAGGCCACTCGGTCGGCCTTTCCAGTGGACCTCGAGGAAGGCTCGGCGCACCGACGCGTCGGCCAAAACCAGGTCGCGGAGCCCGATGTACGATTCGCGATCGCGGGAGTTCTCCCGCGGAGGCGCCCCGAGCCGTTCCTTCCGCTTCGCGAGCGCCTTGAACAGTCCGAGCCATTCTTTCTTCGTCATGTCCGATCGTTCCCAGGGGGAGGCGGGCGTCGCCTCGACCGGCGCGTCTTCGGAAGCCGCAGATTCCCGGACCGCGCGGACTCCGCCGTGGACCAAGTCGTAGGTCGCCGCATCGTCTTGGGTCTTCGGAGAGACCACGCGAATCGTCACGGGGTCCATCCCCGGATGGAACCGCGGGTCAAGGACGATGAGGGTCCCCGTGCCCTCTTGCGAGAAGAGCTCGACCAGCGTGATGTTTACCTCCGCCGATCCGGTGCGCCTCGCGACCTCGCTGAGGCGCTCCAGGGGAAGAGGTTGTTTGCCGACACACCGGGTCGCCGCGAGATCGTCGAGATAGGCCTGGGCGACCTGCTGCACGTGGCGGGGTCGCTTGGAGCTGAGGCCGAACTGCACGATCTTCGCCATCATGGCCGAGCCTCGAAACAGACCGGTGACTCCCGCGCGGAGAAATGCGACCGCACCACTCGCCTCGACGCACAGGGTGATGAGACCGGCCAATCGGGTGGAGAGCTTCCGGCACAGCCGGCCTCCAGGGACCCTCGACTCGTAGAAAATTCCGCCCCATCGAAGCGGCATCGTTTCCGCCCAACTCGAATCGGAGGGGCTGCGACGAACCCAGTCCAGCGTCTTGTTGCGGAGGATCGCGCTCACCAGAAGCGGGTCTTCCGTCTCGGCGCGAACTCGAGGCAACAACGCCTCCGCCGTTCGCAACACGTCTCGCAGGACCCTCTTTTCACCTCGGGCCTCTTCGACGAGCTTCGGCGCGTCGATCAGATTCGTGGCCTCGAGGTCGAACTTCTCCTCCGGATTCAACTGAAAGAACTTTTCGAGTTCGCTCGGTTCCTGAACCGGACTCCCGCGGGCGCGTCCGGGCGGTTTCGGGGAGGCAGGCGACTTCCCACTCTCCTCGGGCGCCGTGGACACGAGGGCCAGGAGCAATGCTGACGCTGCGAAAGGGACGCCGCTCATAGCTCTGGCCGAACCAAGCCGCACCGGGTTCGATAAACCCGTCGCCGGTAATTATCGGCCGTGATAGGCGGCCGTGCGCGCTTCGTCCGCGTGCTTCC
>DASWGO010000083.1:0-10559 GCA_036393695.1 Thermoplasmata archaeon | reverse complement strand
ATCCTGATCGCCTCGGACGTGACGAGGGTCGCCTCGCCGGTCGGCAACAGGTCCGCCTCGGGCATCTCGGCGATCCGGAGGGCGATGCTGCGACGCGCGTCCTCGAGTCGTCCCAGGTGACTCACGGCCGCGGTGGCGAGGACAATCGCGACGACGACCGCGCCAATCAGCGATGCCGCGTACGCCTGGGAAGAGAGGTCCGCGGAAACCATGATGCGGTCGTCCCGGACGCCGTGGCCCAGGCGAAGATGGCGATGACCGCGAAGACGGCGGCGAAGGCCGAATGAATGAGAATTGGACGGGATGGCAAGGTCGTCCCTCCGATGTTTCGTCCGTTCGCCTGCGGCTATTAAAGGCCCAACCCCGGATTCTCGCAAGCGATAGATTTGCGCTGGCGAGGTGTGTCGACCCAACGAAACAACGCGGCGCCACACCTCCGCGGATCATCCTGAATCAATCTACTTCGTGGTCGGACCCATTGTGCGATCTCGTCGGCGTCGCACCGGCACTCATTCGCGAAGATGAGAACGAGAATCCATCTGGGGGAACGTATTTAGCGCATGTGGTCGCTTTCTGTTTTGGACTGGAGGGGAAAAGGTGCGAAGTTTTCGTCGAGCGATCAGTGTCCTGTCTCTCACCATGATGATGATTGGTTCGTTCGCGGCGCTTCCGGTTGCGGCGCTCGCACATGCGGCCCCCGCATCGATGAGCGCCCAGGACACGCTTGCAACCGCAAGTGCGGACGTAGCGGACTACCTGAGCTCCCTGGAGCGGTGGGACGGCGGGTCCGTGGCCATTCATCCGGCTCTCTCCGGTGCTTCCAATCCGCTTGAAGTGATCATCCAATTCCAGGGTCGCTCCCTCGCGGCGGAGCAAATGTACCGGGCGGCGCAAGGCGTCGCGAAACTCGATAGCGCCGCACAACGGGCATACGTCGCGGACGTCCGCGCGTCCCACGCGGACCTTCGCGCCGCGATCATCGCAGCGGGAGGCACCGTCCGCTACGACTATGCAATCGTTTACAACGGGATCGATGCGGTCCTGGACCGCGCCTCGTTGTACCACGTCTCCGGACTCCCGGGAGTCGTGCACATCCAGCCGACACAACTCGCGGCCCTCGAGCTCGACAACAGCGTGCCATTTATTCTCGGCGGCGAGACATACACGCAACTCGGGGCCGACGGTACCGGCGTCCGGATCGCGGTCATCGATACGGGAATCGATTACACGCACGCCGCGTTCGGTGGCAGCGGGAACCCTGCCGCGTATGCGGCGAACAATCCGACCCTCATCGAGGCCGAGACGTTCCCGACTGCGAAAGTGATCGGCGGGACGGACTTGGTTGGCGAGGCATATGACGCGCGCGGCGCGAGCGCTCCCGGTGGCCTGTGCAGCGCGACGCCGGCGCCGGATCCGGATCCACTTGACGTCAACGGGCATGGGACCCATTCGTCCGACACAGCCGCCGGAATGGAGGTCAAGGACGCCAGCGGCAAGGTGCTAACGCCGCACGGCGTCGCACCCGGCGCTTCGCTCTACATTATCAAGATCTTCAGCGGCTGCGCCGCAGACGGGACCGCAAGCACGTCCACCGCGAACGTCGTCGCGGCAATCGAATGGGCAATGGATCCCAACCACGACGGGGACACGTCGGACCACGCGGACGTCATCAACATGTCCCTCGGCGGCGCTTTCGGGAGGGACACCGAGGCGTCTTCCGTCGCATCGAATGCGGCGGTGAACCTCGGGGTGATCGTCGTCGCGGCAGCGGGTAACGCGGGGAACATTCCGTACATCACCGGCTCGCCGGCGGCGGCAAGCGGCGCGATCAGCGTCGCGGCAGGCAACGACCCGGGTGTCAAGGTGCAACTCCTCGCGGTGGCGGGCTCCGGAACGGCGAATGGCAACTACGAGTCCGTCCCGGCCGCGTTCGGCCCGAGCCTCGTGGACACCGGGACCAAGACGGGACCCACCAGTTTCGTCGGGCAAGCCTGCACCGCGCTCCCAGCCGGCTCCCTCACGGCTCAGATTCCGCTCATCGAACGCGGTACGTGCTTCTTCGTCGTGAAAGTGAAGAACGTCCAGAACGCGGGGGCCATCGCGGCGGTAGTTTACAACAACGTCGCGGGAGATCCGATCGTGATGGGCGGTACGGACCCGACGATCACGATCCCCTCCGTCATGGTCGGGAACGCGAACGGTCTGACGATCCGCGCGGCGCTCGGAGCCTCTTCCACCTTCGCGCTAGACCCAGCGAACCAGGTCTCCATCGAGAACCGCCTCGCGCCGTTCACCTCGCGCGGTCCGCGCTTCAACGACGCGGCGATCAAGCCGGACGTCACCGCGCCGGGGGTCGCGATCTTGTCCGCGGAAGTCGGCACGGGGACGGGGGCAACCTCCGTTTCAGGCACCTCGTTCTCCTCCCCGCACGTGGCGGGTGCCGCCGCGATACTGAGGCAACTCCATCCCGACTGGAGCGTCGAGGAAGTAAAATCTCTCCTGATGGACACGGCGACGAATGCAAGACCGGACGGGTCGACGCCGTATTCCGTATCTCGGATGGGAGCGGGCCGGGTCCGCGTGGATGTTGCAGCGGCGACAGGTAGCATCGTCGTGCCGGGAGGCGCCTCGTTCGGCGTCGAACAAAGCAGCGCGTCGGGCGTTCAACAGTACGATGTCACCCTGCAGCTCCGGAACAAGGGGTCCGCCTCGAAGACGTTTGATCTGAGCTCTGCGTTCCGGGTGCCCTCGGACGTCGGGAGTGCGATCACCCTCGTCCATCCGGCCACCGTGACGGCGGGAGAGGGCGGATCGACTTCGTTCACCCTGAGCCTGAGAGTCGATTTTGCGGCCCTGGGCGGATCCCTGTTTGAGAAGGACGGCTTCCTGACCCTGACGCAGCAAGGCGGCGGGGACGTCCTGCGGGTGCCGTTCCTCATCATTCCGATCTCGCGGGCGGCGGCGCACGCCTCAACCGGCGACGTGAGCCTCTCTTCGCCGATGTTTACGGTGTCGAACGATGGGGTCCGCTCGACCCGGGTGGACGTCTACTCGCTCGGGGCGACGAGCCCGAACGTGGACCTGATTCACGAGCCGACCGGAGCGCCGAACGATCCGGACGACTGGTTCGACATCCGCGCCACAGGAATGCGGTCCTTAGGCATCCTTCCCGTGAGTTCGCATCCGGACCAGATCCTCGAATGGGCCGTGGCGACGTGGGGCATCCGGAGCGCGCCGAACTTCATGGTGACGGACATCATCGTGAACGTGGACGGCGGCGCCCCGGACTACCTCGTCGAGGTCGCGGACCTCGGGCTCTTCACAACGGGGACGATCGACGGACGCATGGCCTCTGCCGTGTTCAGCCTGAACCCGCGGCCCGGAGCGGTCTCCGGATTGCTCGAGTTCCTCGTGCCGAATACGCTGCACGCGTCGTGGCAGAGCATCCCAATCCTCTTGTCGGACCTGAACTTCCTCGCTCGCGTCAATAACCAGCCGAAGATCGGCCTCGCAAACGAGCCGTTCACGTACTTCGTCGTGACGACGGACCTCGAGACGGGTTCGTTCGACGTGTCCGGGTTGGGCAGCTTCAACGCGAAGAAGGCCTCCCTGGACGCGTTCCCGAACATCATCGGCAGCCTCGCGGCGGGGGCAAGCGTGTCGATCACCGCGATTGGCGGCGGAACGGGTGGGCTCCTCCTCGTGTACCGCAACAACGTCGCGGGCCCGGGCCAGAGCGAGGTCGTCACGGTTCACACCTGAGACGCGCGGCGTCGAACGATGTGAGGATGTCGCGGTCAGCGGAAGCGCGCCTAGACGCGAATAACCTAGAAATAGGGTCCCCTCCATCGAGTCGGTCGTGCTCGATATCCGGCTGGTGCGCGAGGACCCAGCGAGGATTCGCAGCGACCTCGCGAAGCGCAACGCCCCGGACAAAGCGAAGTTGCTCGAATCTGTGATCGAATTGGACAAAGCGTGGCGCAAGGCCCTCGCCGAAGCCGAGGCCCTGAAACGCCGCCGAAACGAGATTACTCGCGAAATCGCGGAGGCAAAGAAAGCGGGCAAGTCGACCGACAAGCTCCGCAAGGAGGCCGCCAGCCTACCGAAGAAGATCGACGCGCTCGACCATACGATCGATGAACTCGCGACGAAGGTCCGCGAGGGACTCCTCCGGCTGCCGAACCTTCTCCATGAGAGCGTCCCGGTCGGCAAGGACGACACGGAGAACGTCGAGGTCGCTCGCTGGGGCACCGCGCGGAAATTCGACTTCGAACTCAAGTCTCACGGCGAGCTGCTCGAGGCGCTGCGGCTCGCGGACTTCGAACGCGCGCGGAAGATCGCCGGCGCCGGTTTCGTCTACCTCCTCGGAGACCTCGTGCGCTTGGACCAAGCCCTCTTGACGTTCGCACTCGACTACATGCTCAAGCAAGGATTCACGCCGGTCTTCCCTCCGTTCATGATGCGCCGCGCCGCGTACGAAGGCGTCGTCGACCTCGGGGACTTCGAATCGGTCATGTACAAGATCGACGGAGAAGACCTGTTCCTCATCGCGACCTCGGAACATCCGATGGGCGCGATGCACATGGACGAGATCATCGACGAAGCGGACCTGCCGATCGCGCTCACCGGACTCGCTACGCAGTTCCGGCGGGAGATCGGGGGCCACGGCGTCGACACGAAGGGCTTCTTCCGGATGCACCAGTTCAACAAAGTCGAGCAATTCGTGTTCTGCCGCCCGGAGGACAGCTGGACATGGCACGAGAAACTCCGCGCGAACGGCGAGGCGATCTATCGCGCCCTCGAGATCCCGTACCGGGTCGTGAACGTCTGCACCGGGGACATCGGCACGGTCGCCGCGAAGAAGTACGACATCGAAGGCTGGTTTCCCCGGCAGGATGCGTACCGCGAGGTGATCAGCTGCAGCAACTGCACGGACTACCAGGCTCGTCGGCTGAACACGCGAGCGGGAAAGGTTGGCGGAGACAAGTTCTTCCCGCACACGCTGAACTCGACCGCGATGGCGACGTCCCGCGGCCTCGTCGCGGTCCTCGAGAACTATCAGCAGGCCGACGGCTCCGTGGTTGTGCCAAAGGTCCTGCGCCCGTTCATGGGAGGAACGGAGATAATCCGGGGCCATGCCTGACAGACGCGCCTCGTCTCGGCGCTTTGAACCCCCTCCCCCGGATGCACAGAAGGACGGGCTTCTCACTCCGTCGGGGCGCAGATTGCGAACGTATGAAAATACTCCCTGCTGAGAGCCCCTCTCACTTGGGAGGACGCTATTCGGCCAACCGTTATACGTGCATCTGGTCATGTCGTCGCGCCGGGAGGGGCGCCATCTCTCCTGCGCCGGACCGCGTCCGTCGCGCATCTGGCACGCTGCCGCCCCTTCTCGTTTGGAGGCAGATCTCTGTGCGGAAATCTCAAATCGTGATGGTCGTCGTATTTGTGGCCCTCGTGGTAATTCTTGGGGGGCTCGGTCTCACCGACCGCGCGCCCTCGTCGAATCGCGCCGTGACCGTCCTACCCGTCTCGTACAACACGGGGAAGGCATCGCAACTCCACGCCCCCCTGTCGGGCATCGCGCAAGCAGCGATTAATCGGGAATTCTCCCTGCACGGCTCCTCACCCAACGTCGCGGCTCCACCCAGCGTGGCCGCCGGGATGCCCAGCGTTCCCGTCAATGCCGTTCGCTTCATCAACGACTTGAGCTACATGCCGCAGAGCGAGACGACCGTCGCCGTCGACCCGACCAACACGAATCACGTCGTGGGCGGCGTGAATGACGGCCGCTACTTCTTCTGCAGCGACCCCTTCCTCGTGCCGGCGGACTGCCCGAGCGGCTATACCCTTTCGGTGAGCGGGTTCACCGCATCGGCCGACGGAGCTCGATCGATCCTCAAGAGCGACGACCTCCCCGGACTCAACGAGAGCGTGCGAGCGTGGAATGGCACCAATGTGAATGAATTCATGGCCTCCTGGGGCGATCCTTCGGTCGTAGCCGGCGTTAACGGTGAATTCTTCTACGCTACATTGCTGATCAGCACGTACGTCGTAAACGCGACCACGTTCCCCCAATCGTCGAATGCGAATGGTATCGAACTCTCCGTTTCGAATGCAGGGCTCTTCAACCCCTCGGCGGCCTGCGCGACTCCCGTCTCGGACCCCGCGCACAATCCGTGCTGGGACCACACGATGGTCTTCGGAAACCTCACGGACAAAGCCGGGACCTTCGAGGACAAGGAGCTGCTCGCGGTAGATCGCGACCCGTCGTCTGCCTTTTACGGCGACGTCTACATCTCATGGGACCATTTCATCTTCCCCAACGCCCAGTACCCGTTCGGCGCAACCCAAAGCTACCTGTCCCGTTGTACGCCTGCATTGTCTTGCACGACGCTCGCGGGAGGGAGTCTGCCCGCATTCTCTGGACCGGACCCCTATGCCGCATTCACAACGCCCACCGTGGGGCGGGACGGGACCGCGTATTTCACATGGTGCAATTACGGGACGGCATTCACCCTTGGCCCGCTGACTTGCAGTGAACGTTCGTACGACGCCGCCACGTCCACATGGAGCGGGATCCACCATGTCGTGAGCTTCGATGGACCCGGCACCGACCTACCGGGCGACACGGCCCTCGTCGGGTTCGCAACAGAGCAATTCCGAACGGCGAACATTCCGGTCATCGCTGCCGACACCAGCGTGACCTCGAACAACCTCTACTTCACGGTGGACGTGTGCACGACCGGGAACTACTACAACTTCGTGTTCGTCGCCCCGGTCGAGAATGGGAACTGCGGGCTGTCGGCGACCCTCTTCTCGCGGTCCACCGACGGCGGGACCACCTGGTCGACCCCGGTGACCCTTTCATCGCCCTCCGTGAACGTTCAGCCCTGGGTGACCGTAGATCCTCTGAATGGGAATGTGGTGATCGTCTACTACACCACCCAATACGATCCCTTCAACCACCGTACGGACGTCGTGGCGGATGTCTCGACAAACCAGGGAGCCTCCTTCAGCCATCATCGAATCACTAACGTGTCCAATGAGCCCGACGCAGACCCCGCGTTGCACAATTACCTCGCCAGCTTCGGTGGCTCGTTTATCGTACCTCAATACGGGGACTACCTCCAGGCGGTCGCGTTCGGCGGCGAAATTTGGGTTTCCTTCACGGGCAACTACGCCTCGGAGAGCGGGACGCTTCAGGCCGACCCGTGGGTAGCCGTTGCCCCGGAGAGCTCGCCCCTCGTCACCACGGCGAGCGCAACTCCGGCCTTGACGGACCCGGGGGTCACCGTGACGTTCCACGCGACGGCGACGAATGCGGCGGGCACGACCAGCTATGCGTGGACGTTCGGAGACGGGGCCACGGGGACGGGCGCCAGTCCGACGCACGCCTACGCCGCACCGGGGACCTATTCGGCCGAGGTGACGGCGACGGATGCGCTCGGGCGTTCTGCGGCGTCCCCGGCCTCCGTGACCGTCACGACCGCGTTGACCGCGCAGCTGGCCGCGACTCCCACCGCAACCGATGTGGGTCGGAGCGTCTCCTTCGTGGCCTCCGCCTCGGGCGGCACCGGCACCTACACCTACGCATGGGCATTTGGCGACGGAGCCAGCGCGAACACGGCAGCGGCCACTCATGCGTACGGATCGGCGGCAACGTTTTCCGTAAAGGTTTGGGTGAACGATTCTGGAGGCGCCTCGGTGGCTCCGCAGTCGACCTTGACCGTGAACCCGCTGCCGGCCGCGAGCGCTTCGCCCGCGACGACCACCACGGACGTCGGTGTCAACGTCGCCTTGATGGGCCAAGCCACCGGCGGCACCGCGCCGCTCACCTATGCGTGGTCATTCTTGGATGGCAGTTCTGCGACGACCCAGAATCCGACGCATGCGTATGGACAAGCGGGGACGTTCGCGGTCGTGTTGACGGTGACGGACGCGATTGGAGCCACCTCGACCTCTACAGTTTCCGTGGCCGTCAATGGACTTCCTGCGGCGACCGCGAAGGCCTCGACGAACTCCCCCAACGCCGGAGACACGCTGACATTTACAGGCTCCGTGGTCGGCGGAACGGGACCCTACACGTACACGTGGACATTCGGGGATGGAGGCACCGCGAACGCACAGAATCCGACCCACGCGTATACGGCCGCCGGCACGTACACGGTGACCCTGAAGGTGACGGATTCGGCAGGCGTCTCTTCGACCTCGACCCTCACCGTTGTGGCGGGTCCGCCAGGCGGCGCGGTGGCTTCCACGTCTGCAATTGCTTACTCGGCAATCGCCTTCGTCATCGGGGCCCTGCTCACCGGGCTCGTAATCATCCTGCTGAGACGCCGACGCAAGAAGGAGCCCGAGCAGATGCCGGCTCCCGAGCCTCCGAAGCCTCCGGGCGACGAGTTGTAGCCGAGCGTTGCTCGCTGCGGAGGGGACCGATGACCCGATGAGCGCGAGCGGTGCGCGGACCCCAATCCGTCCCAATTCGTCTGCTCCCTCGGGAGCAGGCCCGGCTTCAGAAAAACGAACAATCGTGGACTCCTCGCTCGACCAAATGGAGCCGTACCTCCACGAAGGCGTCGAGCTGCGAAAGGCGGTGGGCCACCCGGTCGTCGCCGACGTCGACCGCGGCGGATCCAGCAGGTCCTCGTCAACTCGACGAAGAACGCCTTCCAGGCCACATCGAAGGGGGCGGTGACCGTCGGCGTCGAGGAACGTGGCGAGACGGTCGCCTTAGTGGTCCACGACACCGGGCCGGGCATGCCGCCCGACGTCATCGAGAAACTGTTCCAGCCGTTCTTCACGACGAAGCCCAAGGAGCAGGGCACCGGACTCGGCCTCGCGTTCGCGAAGAGCGTCGTGAGCGCCCATGGCGGCGCCATCGACGTCGCATCGGAGATTGGCAAAGGTTCCACGCTCACGGTCGTCCTCCCGAAGAGCTTGCGCGCGCCGTAGACGTTCGGGAAAGGGATTATTAGCGCCGTGCTCTTTCCCGTGCCTTGGAGGAGATTGCCGTGCGGGCCTTGCGCAGGATTTTCGGCGTCTTCGTGTTCTCGGTCTTGGTGCTCGTTCTGTTCGCGCCTCCTGCGGTGCGGGCGGGAAGTCCGGTGTTCCGGATCGACCCGGAGGCGCTTTCGGGTCGGATTGCGCAATACCTCCTCGGCGAACCGGAGGCGCAAGCGGGCCTCACGGCGGCCGCGAGCTTCGGCACGAACATCCAGATCAGCGATGAGCACATTCCGGGTCGGCTCATCAGCCAGACGGAGCCGACGATCGCGGTCAATCCGGCGAACGACCAGAACCTCGTCGCCGGGTTCCACGATCTATTCCCGAAAACACAGGACTTCGTGTGTCGCGTCGCGTTCACGATGGACGGAGGCTCCACGTGGAACCTCGGCGGAGCGACGCCGCTCGAAAACAGCGGAGACTTCTGCAGCGACCCCGCCATCGCCGCCGACGCAGGCGGGAACTTCTTCTACGCGTATCTGGACATCAACTTCGGTGCTCAGCGATCCGACGTCGTCGTCGCGAAGTCCATGGACGGCGGCCAGACGTTCGCTACGTTTTCCATCGCGGCGGCCGGACAGCCGGACGTCAACTTCCCGGACAAGGAGTTCGTTGCGGTGGACCACTCCTCCGGGAGCGCCCATCTCGGCACGATTTATGTGAGCTGGACGGACTTCCTGAATCCGCACGATCGGCACGCTCTGGACAATGGCCAGATCAAGGTCGTTGTTTCACGAGACGGCGGCACGACATGGTCGTCCCCCGTTGCGATCACCGCGAGCGCGCAGGCCCCACAGGCGATCTCCGGGAGCCTCCCAGTCGTCGATCCGGATGGGACCGCGTTCATCTTCTATGCGGACTTCACGTCCCAGACCGGCCCGCTCGCGATTCGGTTCTCGGAGTCCACGGACGGCGGAGCGACATGGACGTCCCCTGCGGACGTCGCTTCCGGCCTGCCGAGCCCCGGACGGTTCCGCCTGAAGAGCGCCGATCCGAATTTCGGCACCGTCCCCGGGGTGGGATTCCGGTCGAACAGCTTCCCCACCGCGACGATCGCGCCGGACGGGACGATCTTCGTCGCGTGGACGGACTTTCCGGACGGCTCCTGCAAGCCCGACGGAACGGGCCGCCCTCCGTGCACGAACTCCGATGTGCGGATGTCCGCATCGAAGAACGGAGGGACCAGCTGGTCCCGGCCCGCAAAGGTGAACGATGACGGCACGAGCACGGACCAGTTCTTCCCGTGGGTCGCCGCGCACCCAGACGGACTCGTCAGCATCATCTTCCAGGACAAGCGACTCGATCCGAGCAATATCAACTTCGACACGTTCTACGCGAGTACGACGAACGGCCGGAGCTTCGCGGCGAACGTCCGCGTGTCGGATGCGACGTCCCAGACGCGCTTCGCGACATTCATCGGGGACTACAACGGCCTCGCGGCAACGAGCAAGGGGATCTTCCCGGTCTGGACGGACCGACGAAACCGGAACAACGATATCTTCACCGCCGTCGGCACCCGATAGCGCGCGGAGTCGTGGGCCTGCGGCTCGAAG
>DASWGO010000082.1:0-3184 GCA_036393695.1 Thermoplasmata archaeon | reverse complement strand
GGAGGCCCTTGGCGGGATCGCCGCGCTCCTCCGGTTCCCGATCAAATGAGATGTCGAGAGTTCGGGAGGTCATGCGCGACCACGAGACTCGCCGCGGATGATTCCCGCGGCAATCAGGTGAGCGACGCGGAGCGGTTCTGGTAGCACCCCCCGAACCGTGGTGAGGGAGAGCGCTTCGTGGACCTCGTCCTGCTTCGCGCCGACATACGTCACCCATACGGTCCCGTGCTCGGTGCGGATCGACTCAATCTCGTGCCGCCGAATGATCGCGAGCCGTTCCTTCCAGTCGTCGAAACGGCGGCGCAATGCGGTCTCGATGGAATCCAGATTGGGTTTCTTCCGAGTGACCGTGACGATCGGACGGTCGACCGCCTCGTGGAGCGCGTCGATGTCGACGACGTTGAAGCCGCCGACCGCGGTCCCGTCGATCAGGATTGCCGCGAGCCCGGCGAGGTAGCGCGAACGCCGCACCATTGCGGCAATCCGCTCCGTCGCATCGTGCCCGTCGACTTCGGCCAGCGTGGTGAGGACGCCCTCGATGTACGACGGCGCCTGCACGACGACTCCGACGACCGGAACGGTCTCGTCCGAAAATCGGAATGGGGCGTCGTCGATCCCGAGGAAACGAGATTTCGCCTTCATTTCACATCAACGGGAGATGGCCGGTGACCTGGTCCACAATCGCGTTCGGACCCGGCCCGATGCCGACGCATGTGACGGTCCCGGGAGGAAGCTCCGTCAAGCCCGCGTCCTCGACGAGAGCCGTCGGCAAGTGCATCGAGCGAGCCTTCGCTTGGAGCGCACGCAGGTCTGGAAGGGAGCCACCCTTCACGACGACCTTCTTCTGGCCCTCCGCGATCCATTCCGCGAACCACTTCCGGTGGTGGGCCTTCGCTTCGAGGGCCGCCATCACGGCGGCGTGGGCCACTTGGACCGCGAGCTTCCCTCGGGACAAGTCGAGGTCCGAGCGAACCGCGATCACGAGCTTGTAGTCCATGTTCCGCCTCGTCAATAGAGTTCCGCGGCCCGCTCCTCTTCGAGCTTCTTCAGCTCCGCTTCCACGCTCCGGAGCTCCGCGCGCGACTTGTCGCGGAGCGTTTCATAGTGGGATTGTGCGTCGGCCGATTGCAGGCGCATCCGCCGCTCGGCGTCTTTGATGGCCCGCCGTAACGCCTCGCGCTTCTCCGCGAGCTGCTGGAGCTTGAGGCGCACCCGATGGTCCCGCTCATCCTCCGTCAGGAGTTCTCCCGGCCCGGGCTTCGGCACTCGGGCGAGGGCGGGATGCACGCGGGCCATCCAGGGGTAGGCGCCGCGCCACCATCCGAGCACGAAGAACGCCGCGGAGAGCCCGATCAATCCGCCGGCAATGTTGGGCCCCACGACATAGCCGAGACCCGTGGCCTCGTTAATGCCGAGCGAGTTGAGGAAGAACGACCAGAACACCGTGACGGCAATGGACAGGACAATCCCAAGGGTCACGCGGTACAACCCGTCGTACTCCCGGTCGAGCTCCCCCTTTCGGGGATAGAGCGCATTGATGAGGAGGAACCCCGGCAGGAAGAACAGGAGGACGAGCGCCCCGATCACGCGGGCCGTCGCGACGATTGCGCCGAGGACATCGTCCGACAATGCGCGGCCCAGCGGCCCGAGTCTATTTGAAGATTGTGCGCTCGACCTCCCCGAGGAAAAGGCTTAGGCCGACGCGCGCATACATCCGACCCGGAGGGCGCGTCACGAGTCGGAATCGCATCAAGACCTACGTGCGGGGCTTCGACGACGTCCTCAACGGTGGAATCCCGGAAGGGTACGTCGTCCTCGTGAGCGGTGCGCCCGGGACGATGAAATCCTCTCTCACGTACTCGATCCTGTATCAGAACGCGCTCCAAGAAAGCCGGAAGTCCGCTTACTTCACGCTCGAGCAGGGGAAGGACCTGATCCTCGAGCACATGGCCTCAATGGCGATGGCCGACCCCCGCGCGGCGGAGCAGATCGTGACGCTCGACATGGGGAACATCCGCAAGAACCTGAGCTACCTCCAGGGCCGCGGCACTTGGCTCGAACTGTTCAAGATGTATTGCAAGAACGTGATGAAGGCCGATCCGGTTTCGGTCCTCGTGGTCGACTCGCTCGACGTCCTCGAGACGATGGCGAAGATGCAAGACCGCCGGACCGAACTCTACTTCCTCTTCGAGTGGCTGCGAGACCTCGGCCCCTTGACGTTCCTGATTTCGGAGAAACCCCTCGACCTCGGGGCCGGCGGCTCGTCGCCCGAAGAGGCATACCTGGCGGATGGGATCTTGGCCCTCGAGATGCATTCGACGTCCGATCTGTTCGTCCAACGTCGCCTGCGGGTCGTCAAGATGCGCGGCACGAAGCACGATACGGGGTACTACGCGTTCTCGTTCGAAGACGGGTCGTTCGAGGTGACACGGGCCGTCAGCGGGACGGCGTAGGGTGATACGTCACTTCTTCGGGATACGTCCGGGGACCGCCTGCGAATTAAGTGACGAAACCGCGAATGTCCCCGCTAGTCCTTTATACCCGCCGGGTAACTGGCGCGACGTCCCGCGCGAGGGCATCCTCGCGTCGGTTCAGGCGCCCACCGATCCGCCATGGCCCAGACGACTCCCTCTGAGGTCGCGGGGGCGAACAGCGCAGCCCCCGTTGCCGTCCTCGTGGTTGACGGCAACGAAGACCACCAGATTCTGAGCGTCGCGGCCCTGACCCGCAAAGGCTGGATCGTCCGGACCGCGACCTCCCGGAAACAGGGTTTGCAGCTCGCGCTCGCGTATCACTTTGACGCGGTCGTGATCGGAAGCAAATTACGCGATGGGAGCGGCATCGAACTCCTGCGGGCCCTCGGCGGTCGGCTCCCGGGGACGCCGATCATCTTCGTCGTGCCGCTGGGAGGCGAAGAGGCCGCCCTTCAAGCGATGGAGTCCGGAGCTCAATCGTACATCGTGAAGACGCCGCGGTACAACGAGCTGCTCCCGGCCATCGTCGAGGAGCATGTCGTGGAGGCGCGGAATCGGAAGCGTCTCGTCGAGACGGAGCAGACCCAAGCCCAGGCGGTCACCGCGAGGAAAACGGTCGAGGAGCAGTTGTCCCAGAGTCAGGCCCGGCTGAAGCTCGTCCTCGAGCAGGCGCCCGTCCTGCTGTGGAGCACGGACCGGGATCTCCGGGT
>DASWGO010000081.1:0-5760 GCA_036393695.1 Thermoplasmata archaeon | reverse complement strand
GAAGGATCCGAAAGAATACGTGCGTCGCTCGCGGGAGTCGATCGCCATCCACGTCCGGGCGATGCTCGACTTCCTCCGGGCCGGGAGCGTCGTGTTCGACTACGGGAACAACATCCGCGGTCAGGCGAAGGAAGCCGGCGTTGAGGATGCGTTCGCTTTTCAGGGATTCGTGCCGCTTTTCATCCGTCCCCTCTTCGCGGAAGGCCGCGGGCCGTTCCGATGGGTCGCGGTCACCGGCAACCCGGACGACATCATCAAGACGGACAGCGTCGTCCTGCGGGAGTTCCCGAACGACGAGACGCTCTCCCGGTGGATCCGCCTCGCGGAGAAGTTCCTCCCGTGGGAAGGCCTCCCCGCCCGGGTCTGCTGGCTCGCCTACGGAGAGCGTGCGCAGTTCGGGAGGGCGATCAACCGCATGGTGGCGTCGGGCGAACTCAGCGGGCCGATCGTCATCACGCGGGACCATCTGGACGCTGGCTCGGTGGCGTCCCCGTACCGCGAGACGGAGGGGATGCGGGACGGCTCGGATGCGATCGCGGACTGGCCCTTGCTTAACGCACTGCTGAACACCGCCGCGGGCGCGGATCTGGTCGCCATTCACAACGGCGGCGGCGTGGGCGTCGGCTATTCGACGCATGCGGGCGCCCTGCTCGTGTGCGACGGCACCGAGGACGCGGAGCGGCGGATCGTGCGCGTCCTGACGACGGATCCGGGGATGGGCGTTGTGCGCCACGCCGACGCGGGCTACGAGGACGCCATCCGCTTTGCGGCGGAGCACGGAATCCGGATGCCCTCGCGGGAGTGATCGAATGGTGGCGCAGGCGCACCCCTCGGTGGCCGTGGACGGGATCGTCCTCCACGGCGGCAAGCTCGTTGCGGTCCGCCGGAAGAATGAGCCGTATCGCGGGATGCCCGCCCTCCCGGGAGGCTTCGTCGAGTTGGGCGAGACGACGGTCATCGCGGTCGTCCGCGAGGTCCGAGAGGAGACCGGCCTCGAAACGAGCGTGAAGCGGCTCGTCGGCGTCTTCTCCGACCCAAGGCGGGACCCGCGAGGCCACGTCATCTCGATCGTGTACGAGCTCGATGCCGTTGGCGGGCGCCTGAAGGCGGGCAGCGATGCCGCGGCGATCGTTCACGTGAATCTGTCCGCGGTCCCCGTGATGGCGTTCGACCACAACGAAATCGTGCGCGTGTGGCGCGGCCTCTAAAGTTGAGCCCGCGGCGCGGACCACGCTCTCTTGGCGGTCCCCGGGATCCATCCCAGGAGCACGAGCATCACGGAAACGGTGATCAGGAGGCCAAGACCGGTCGCGGTCGTTTCCGCACCAGCCAGGGTGACCGCCGCGATGCCGAACGCCGCGAACCGGGAGACCATCGCCGCGGAGCCGGCGAGGATTCCCGCCCGGGAACCGGCGGCCACGCTCACCCACAAGATCCACGCGGCTGCAATCACCAGAAAGATGATCGACAAGGCGTACGGGAACAGGCTCTCAGTCCCGACCGCGAGGACGGGCACGGAAGGGAAAGCGAGGAAGAACGCGATTGCAGCGAACAGCATCTTGTACGAGCGTCCGTACCCATACAATTCGCGGTAATGACGTCCGACTTCCCCGGCGGACCCGACCGCCGCCAGGGATGCGTTCACGTTCCCGCCGTTCGCAGCGGTGGACTCGGCGATGTGACCCCTCAGCTCGCGGAGAATGTCGTCCCGCACTCCGGGTTCCATCCCGGACATCGCGCGTCGGACTTGTTCCAAGTACTCGTCCGGCGGCGTCATCGGGCGTCCTCCAGGACGCGTTCCGCGCCGGCGGTCATGGCGTCCCAAATCGCGAGGGCCTCCGCCAACGCGGTCCGACCGCGGTCCGTGAGCCGGTAGTACTTCCGAGGCATGCCGCTCTCCGGTTCCTGCCACCGGCTCAGCACGAACCCGCGCTCCTCGAGCCGCCGGAGCGCCGGGTACAACGTCCCCTCCTTCAGATCGAAGAACCCGTTCGACCGCTCGCGGAGTTCGCGGAGAATCTGGAACCCGTACTTCTCCTTCTTCGCGAGCAGGGCGAGCAGGCACAGTTGGATCGAGCCCTTTTTCAGCTCCGCGGTCCACTCCGGCGAGACTTCGGGCATCCGGTTCGCCTCGTATCCGGGGAACGCTATATCGGCTTTCGGTCGCCGGTCGCAAGTTCGACGCTCGCGCGGATTCGGTCATACGGTTGCATCCCTCCGAGGAACGCGATCATCGTCTGGATCCGAAGAAAAAAGGGGAGGGGAGACGCCTACTTTTGGCGCCTCGCCTTGGCTCGCAAGTACAGGGCGGGACCCATGGCAATGCCAACGACCGCCAGCTGCGCCGCGAGGATCGTGAAGGGGGTGAGGTTCACGCCCACCGGCAGATTGACGAACGCTTCCGTCGAGATCTCCGGGTCGTGACTGATCACCTGGCCCGCCGGATACACAAAGGCTCCGCGCAGCCAGAAGCCCATGAAGTACGCCCCGTCATGACCAAACGCGATTCGGCCCCCGCCTTGGAGGTTGAACGTCATCGTGGCGGGCTGGCCGTCCACCGTGACGTTCGTCGCCCATCGGAACCGGCCGATCCGCGTGTAGGTGTCGTTGAAGTACACCCGGTCTCGGGTGAAGAGTTCGGGATGGGTCGGCGCCGTCGCGTTCAACGTGGCGTCGCCGATCGTCCGGGTCCCGTCGTCCGCGTGGTCTCGCATGTACGCCTGGTGGATGAATTCCGCCGTCCGCTCGGGGATGTAGTTCCCGAACACCAGATGGGTCTCGAGCGCCAGACGGTCCGTGGGGTAAGCGAAGTCCCAGCCTTCGATCATGTGATCGTACTTCGCGCCCATCGCAACGGCCGGGCCGGTGACGTTCCGGTACCCGAGGAATTCGACATGCGTGATGTCGTAGCGGTTTCCGTCATCGACGGTCACCCGGTACCAGGGGACGTTCGCGGTCACATCGTGTGTGCCGACCACGAGGTGGAACGTGAACGCGACGCGGTTCAGCATGCCATCGCTGAGATTCGTACTGTCAAGCACGTGCGTGTACGCCAAGTTCGTTGCCGATACGGTGAAATTCACGGACGTGACGCCGCCCGAGGTTTCATTCGTCAGGCCGGTGAGCTCCCACGCCGTGTGGAGCATGAGTACTTTCACGGGCACGTTCTGGGTGAGCGGCACGTGGAACGGGTCGACACTCGTGAGGTCGAATCCATCCGTTGCGTTTCGCTCTCGGAATTCGATGAACCGGTTGAGGCTCTGGGCCAAGACCGTGTACACCGGGATGCCGCGGGACGCCAGCTCGTTCCCTTGCCCGTCGACGATCTGCGCGCCGCCGAGGAACCGCTTGTACTCCGCGAAAATAACGATGTCGTTCAGATGCTCGCTCGTTCCGTACCGAACGCCGAACAGGGCGTCTCCCGCTTTCACCGCGATCAGATTCCCGCCATCGAATCGGTCCGTGGGAATGGGGCCGATCACGACAGGAGTCAGGTCGCGGTTCGCGGCCGCTGCCGTCCCCATCAGACCGAGGGGCCCGACCAACATTGCGGCCACGACCAACACCGCCGTCAAGATGCGCATTTTCTTCACCTTCCGTGTGAGGCGCTACAACCTCACTATGGACATAGCGACACTATGTATTGATGCATATTTAAAACGAGCCTCACGATTCTCACCTTAAGCCCATATACTTCGGCATCGATGCACGAAAACGGTGCCTCGCCTCGTCCTTCTTGACGCCAACGCGCTGCTCATGCCATTCCAATTCCAAGTCCATCTCGATGCGGAGCTCCGTCGCGTCGTGGGCGACGTCGAGGTGGCGGTTCCGACCCCCGTCTTGGCGGAGCTGGACCTCTTGGCGGACCACGACCGGAACGCGCGGGCCGCGGCAAAACTCGCGAAAAACTACCGGACGATCGAAGGCCATGGCTCCGCGGACGACGCGCTCCTCGACCTCGCCGCGGAACAACGGGCCGTCGTGGTGACGAACGACCAGCCTCTCTTGGACCGGCTGAAGGCCGCCGGCATTCCGCGTGTCTTCCTCCGATCGCGCAACCATCTCGTCGCGGAAGGCTTGTGACACTGCGGAAGGAATAAGGACGCGCCGGTCCTCCCCGGCGCGGTTGAAGCCGTATCACGTCGAAACGCTGAAGGCGATCGCCCTTCTCGGCGGGACGAAAGAGTACGTGAACCTGTCTTCGGGAGAGCTCGGCAAGCTGGTCGGCGTGAGTCAGCAGAGCGCGTCGCAGCGGATCCTCGAGCTGATCCGGGAAGGACTGGTCGCGCGCGACCTGGCGACGCGCCGCCAGCGGATCCGACTCACGCCGCGGGGTGGAGAAGTGCTCCGGAAAGAGTATGCCGACTACCAGCGGATTTTCGAGATCAAAGAAACGGTGACGATCTCCGGAGCCGTCACCAGCGGCCTGCACGAGGGCGCATTCTACATGCGGCAGAAAGGGTACAAAGACCAGTTCCGCAAGAAGCTCTGGTTCGAACCGTACGAAGGCACGTTGAACCTGAAGATCGCGGGTCCGGATCTCGCGAAGCTGCAGATCCTCCAGGAGAGCCCGGGGATCGAGATCGCCAGCTTCGACGCCGCGGGACGCACGTTCGGCGGCGCGAAATGTTTCCTCGCGACGGTCGGGCATGTCGACTGCGCGGTGATCATGCCGATCCGCACGCATCACACGGATGTCCTCGAGGTGATCTCGAAGCACTACCTTCGCGGCTCGCTCGGGCTGAAGGATGGCGACATCGTCGAGCTGAGCGTGAGCCTCTGAGGCTTCGCGATGGGCCCACCCACACCGTCAGTTTCATCATCCGTGACGCAATTCGGTGCGGCCGTGCGGCAGATGGGACCGTACTGGATACTCCTGGCCGTGGCGATCGCCGCGACCCTCACGTTGCCCGTTGCCGTCCTCGTGTTTGCCCCGCCCCGCTCTCGAGCCAGGAGACTCCGGCGGCCCGATTGGTCTCGACACCGCCATGATGCATTTCGGCACGCCGTGTTTCGTGCAGTTCCTCGTCTTTGACGAGGCGCATCACGCTGTCTACAACTCCTCGAAATGGGGGGGATGTGTCCAGGTCCTCACCGATGAAAGCCACGCACCGGGTGAGTCCTGGAGATGGGTGTTCCGCTGGGGCCTGACGACGGACGCGGGAGGCCCGCTCGCCGATGGTCAGCACTACGAAGTCGTGCCCTCCTTCCTCTGGGTCTACGCGGGCGACTATCAGCGCTATGTGTCGCGGACGAACGTCGCCACGTTCACAATGGCCGCTTTCACGACTTAGACGAGGCGCTCTAGAATCGTCTTTCCACGTATCGGAGAACGCTGTCGAAGACCGCTTTCCCGTCGCCGTACACCGGGTCCCCGCCTGGCTGCCGCGTCCAATCCGGACGCAGATGGCGGAAGAAGCATCGTTCCGGGTGCGGCTGCACGCCGAACACGTTCCCGTCCCGGTTGCACAGGGCCGCGAGGTTGAACGTGGTCCCGCTCGGGTTCCATGGGTATCCGGCGTACTTGCCGCGGTCGTCGACGAATCGGAACACGACCTGATCGTTTTCGACGAGCTCCTTCAGGATCCGCTTCTCGCGGTCCTCGGGGAACAGCAGCTTGCCTTCGGCGTGAGCGGAGATGAAGGTGACGATCTGGCCCTTCTTCAGGGTCCGGGTGAAGGCGCATGATCCCGCGTTCTCCATCCGAAGCAAGCTGGGCCGGCACTCGTAGTGGCTCGAGTCGTTCGTCGCGAGGACCGC